>JAVHWG010000540.1:0-6128 GCA_032159965.1 Mycobacterium sp. | reverse complement strand
TCGTCGATCCGCGCCGCACCGCGACCGCGGAAAGGGCCGATCTCTTCCTTCAGATCGCATCGGGGACTGATCTTGCGCTGCTGAACGGCATCCTGCACTTGCTCATAGAAAACGGTGACATCGACTCGGAGTTCATCGAGGCGCACACCGAGGGCTGGAAAGCAGTGTCCGCGCTTGTTGCGGACTATCCACCCGAGCACGTAGCCGCCATCACTGGCCTCGCCGAGCGTGACATCCGCACGGCCGCGAAATGGATCGGCGAGGCCGGCGCATGGATGTCCTGCTGGACGATGGGACTCAACCAGAGCACCCACGGCACCTGGAACACCACGGCAATCTGCAACCTGCACTTGGCAACCGGTGCGATTTGCCGACCGGGCAGTGGTCCGATGTCGCTGACCGGCCAGCCGAACGCGATGGGCGGCCGCGAGATGGGCTACATGGGGCCCGGGCTACCCGGACAGCGGTCGGTGATCTCGGCACAGGACCGGGCTTTCGTCGAACGGGTGTGGGGCATCGAGCCGGGCTCGATCCGCAACGACGTCGGTCCGGGCACGATCGACATGTTTGCGAAGATGGAGGCGGGCGAGATCAAAGCGTGCTGGGTCATCTGCACCAACCCAGTGGCCTCAATCGCCAACCGCAAGACCGTGATCAACGGGCTGGAAGCCGCCGATTTGGTGATCGCTCAGGATGTCTACGCCGCCACGGCCACCAACGTCTACGCCGACGTCGTGCTGCCGGCGACGATGTGGGTCGAGGCCGAAGGTGTCATGGTCAACTCTGAACGCACGCTGACGCTCAACCAGCGCGCCATCGACCCGCCTGGGCAGGCCCGCCCGGATTGGCGACTGATCGCAGACGTCGCGTGCGCGATGGGGTTCGCCGACCACTTCACCTATGAATCCAGCGAACAGGTCTTCGACGAGATACGCGAGTTTGCCAACGAGACAACCGGTTACGACATCCGCGGCGCCACGTACACGAGACTACGTGAGACGTCTATGCAGTGGCCGTGCCCGCCCGGCGCGGCCGCCCGCAACCCCATCCGGTATCTGGCCGGCGATGGCCTGCGATTCGCGACGCCGAGCGGCAAGGCGATGTTTCACGCTCGTCCTCACATGGACCCCGAAGAGATGCCCGACGAAGAGTTCCCGTGGGTGCTGAATACCGGCCGCCTGCAACATCAGTGGCACACGATGACCAAGACGGGCAAGGTCGCGAAGCTGAACAAGCTGAATCCCGGCCCCTTCGTCGAGGTCAATCCCGCTGATGCCGAGGCGCTGGGGTTGACGCCGGCGCACAAGCTCGAGGTCAGCTCCAGGCGCGGACGCGCCGTGCTGCCCGTCTCGATCAGCGATCGTGTGCAGCAGGGAAACTGCTTTGCCCCGTTTCACTGGAACGACGAACATGGTGAGTACCTGACGATCAACGCCGTCACCAACGATGCCGTCGACAGCGTTTCGCTGCAGCCGGAATTGAAATCGTGTGCTGTCCGGTTGCGCGCGATCGCACCGGACCCGGCCGCGGAACTGTCCGTCCCGCAAGTGGCGGACTCCGTCGTCAGCAACGTCGCGTCGGCCCTCGCGATCGGTACCACGACGGCACCGATCCTCACCGAGTCCGAGCGGATGTATCTCGGTGGATTCCTCAGCGGTATCCAGACAGGCCCCGTCGTCGGCGTTCCGGTGCTGCCACCTTCGGCACCGGTGGGCGAGGCGACTCGGCTCTGGGTCGACGGCCTGCTCGCTGGCGCCTATTCGCGGCAACAGGCGGTTCAGCCGGACGAATCTGACGCGTCCGTGCTGGTCCTGTGGGCGTCGCAGACGGGCAACGCCGAGGCGCTGGCGCAGGCATGCTCGGAACGGATCGCCGGCCAAGGCGTCCGGAACAGGCTGGTCGAGATGAACGACTGCGGACTCGACGAAGTCGCCGCTGCCCGCACCGCGCTGATAGTGACCAGCACCTTCGGAACGGGCGGGCCGCCCGACAACGGTGCCGAGTTCTGGGAGCGGATAACCGCACCCGATGCGCCGGCTTTGGCCGATCTCCGGTATGCCGTTCTGGCGCTGGGTGATTCGGCATATGACGACTTCTGCGGCCACGGCCGGGCGATCGACCAGCGATTCGCGGCGCTTGGTGCGGCTCGCATCCTCGATCGTATGGAGTGTGAACTTGGTGATGACGAAGCCGCCCACCGATGGCTCGACGACGTGCTGGCGGTGGTAGAGGCGCCCGTACCCGCAACCGTCGGTAACACGAACGTGAGGTCGCGCCCGGTGCGGGCGACACCGATACCGCCGGTGACCGATGTGCCGTCTTTCACGAGGACGAGTCCTCTGCACGCGGCGCTGGCGACGAATCGTGTGCTCACTGGAGCATCGTCGTCCAAGGAGGTGCGCCAGTTCGGGTTCGACCTCGCGGACTCCGGTGTGAGCTACGAAGCGGGTGACGCGCTGGGCATCGTGCCGGTGAATTCTGAAGTCCTTGTCCAGGATTGGCTGCAGGTAACGGGACTCGACGGTGGATTCTCGATGGCGGCCGATGCCGACCTCGCGACGCTGTTGCGTGTGCAGTTCGACATCACCACGGTCTCGTCGGCGTTGCTGAAGTTCGTGGCCGAGCGCAACCCGGACCCCCTTCTGCTCAAGCTGCTGCGCCGCGACAACAAGACCGAGCTGCAGAAATGGCTGTGGAACCGGCAGGCGGTTGACGTGCTGCGCGCATTCCCGGTACGCGCGGACATCACCGAATGGCGCGGTGTCCTCAAAAACCTTCAGCCACGCTGCTATTCGATCTCATCCAGCCCCCTTTCGAGTCCGTCGGAGGTGCAACTGACGGTATGCGTGGTGCGGTACCTGACCGAAGAGGGACATGCCCGGGGCGGGGTCTGTTCGACATTCCTCGCGGATCGTGCAGGTGGGCAACGGGTCCCGATCTATCTGCAACGTTCGCCGCACTTCCGCCTGCCGCGTGACCCGTCGACGCCGATGATCATGGTCGGGCCCGGCACCGGGATCGCACCGTTTCGCGCTTTCCTGCACCAGCGTCGCGAGCTCGGCTGTCCCGGACGCAACTGGCTGTTCTTCGGCGATCAGCACGCGCACTCGAATTTCTACTACCGCGACGAGCTCGAGGAGATGTTCTGCGAAGGCTTCCTCACCAGACTCGACCTGGCATTCTCGCGCGACCAGCGTGAGCGTATCTACGTGCAGCACAGAATGATCGAGCATGGAGCCGAGATCTGGCGCTGGCTGGCCGACGGCGCGCATTTCTACGTCTGCGGCGACGCCAGCCGGATGGCCATGGACGTCGACCACGCGCTGCTGCAGATCTTCACCACGCACGGCAAGCTCACCGAGGATGCCGCCCTGGCGCTCAAGAAGCAACTGATCACCGACAAGCGGTACCTGCGCGACGTGTACTGAACGCCTGCCCGTCCGTCGGGCGTGCGACCTCCTACGGCTGACGCCGTATTGACGCGGTCGTCGGAATCTCAGATTACGGGCAGCCCGCCGGTGTAGTCTCCGGGTCGACGTCGGGGACGACGGAAAACCAGGACGGAGCCGGCCATGGCGGCGGAATTTCAGGGGAAAATCGAACTCGACATCCGTGATTCCGAGCCGGACTGGGGGCCGTTCGCCGCTCCCTCCGCCCCCGCCGGCGCTCCCAACGTCCTCTACGTCGTCTGGGACGACACCGGCATAGCCACCTGGGACTGCTTCGGCGGACTCGTCGAGATGCCGACGATGAGCCGGATCGCCGAGCGGGGGGTGCGTCTGTCCCAGTTCCACACCACCGCACTCTGTTCGCCGACGCGGGCATCGCTGCTGACCGGACGCAACGCGACGACGGTCGGCATGGCCACCATCGAGGAGTTCACGGACGGCTTCCCGAATTGCAGTGGCCGCATACCTTTTGACACGGCACTGCTGCCGGAGGTGCTGTCCGAGCAGGGATGGAACACCTACTGCGTAGGCAAGTGGCATCTGACGCCGCTCGAGGAAGCCAACCTCGCCGCCACCAAGCGTAATTGGCCTCTCTCGCGCGGGTTCGAGCGGTTCTACGGCTTCATGGGCGGGGAGACCGACCAGTGGTATCCAGACCTCGTTTATGACAACCACCCGGTCGAGCCACCTGCGACCCCAGGGGAGGGCTATCACCTCTCCAAGGACATCGCCGACAAGACGATCGAGTTCATCCGCGACGCCAAGGTCATCGCCCCGGACAAGCCCTGGTTCTCCTATGTATGCCCGGGCGCTGGACACGCGCCGCACCACGTCTTCAAAGAGTGGGCAGACGCGTACGCGGGCAAGTTCGACATGGGGTACGAGAAATACCGCGAGATCGTGCTGGAAAACCAGAAGAAACTCGGCATCGTCCCGACCGGTACCGAGCTTTCGCCGGTCAACCCCTACCTTGATGTCAAGGGCCCCAACGGCGAGCCTTGGCCGTTGCAAGACACTGTGAGACCGTGGGATTCGCTGAACGACGACGAGAAGCGGCTCTTCGCGCGGATGGCCGAGGTGTTTGCCGGGTTCCTCAGCTACACCGACGACCAGCTCGGGCGGATCCTCGACTACCTCGACGAGTCCGGGCAACTCGACAACACGATCATCGTGGTCATTTCCGACAACGGCGCCAGCGGTGAAGGCGGCCCGAACGGTTCGGTCAACGAGGTCAAGTTCTTCAACGGCTACATCGACACCGCCGAGGAGAGCCTGCGCTTCTACGACAACCTCGGCGGGACGGACACCTACAACCACTACCCGATCGGGTGGGCGATGGCGTTCAACACGCCGTACAAGCTCTACAAACGCTACGCTTCGCATGAGGGCGGGATTGCCGATACGGCAATCATCAGCTGGCCCAACGGGATTGCTGCCCATGGCGAGGTCAGGGACAACTATGTGAATGTCAGTGACATCACCCCCACGATTTACGACCTGCTGGGCGTCACCCCGCCGGATACCGTCAAGGGTATCGTGCAGAGGCCTCTCGACGGCGTGAGCTTCAAGGCGGCCCTTGAGGATTCGAAAGCCGACACCGGAAAGAACACGCAGTTCTACACGATGCTGGGAACGCGCGGCATCTGGCACGACGGCTGGTTCGCCAACACCGTCCACGCCGCGACACCGTCGGGTTGGTCGCATTTCGACAAGGACCGCTGGGAGCTCTTCCACATCGAGGCCGACCGCAGCCAATGCCATGACCTCGCCGAGCAGGAGCCCGACAAGCTCGAGGAGATGAAGAAGCTGTGGTTCGCCGAGGCAGGCAAGTACAACGGACTGCCGCTGGCCGACCTGAACATCCTGGAGACGCTGACGCGGTTTCGGCCCTACCTCACCGGTGAGCGAAAGACGTTCACCTACTACCCGAACAGTGCCGAGGTGGGCATCGGTGCGGCCGTTGAGATTCGGGGACAGTCGTTCGCGATACTGGCCGAGACGACGATCGGTGGCGCGGAGCGAGGCTTGTCCGAGCGACCATCTAACGGCGCCGAAGGCGTCCTGTTCAAGCAGGGCGGAGCGCACGGCGGGCACGTGTTGTTCGTCCAGGACGGTCGGCTGCACTATGTCTACAACTTCATGGGCGAGGAGGAGCAAAAGGTATCCTCCTCTGCCGCAGTGCCTCTCGGCCAGCACGTCCTGGGTGTGCGCTTCAACGTCACGGGCACTGTGCAGGGCAGCCATACCCCGCTCGGTGAAGCCACGCTTTACATCGACGACGACGCCGTCGGCGCGCTGTCGGGCGTGCGAGCTCATCCGGGAACATTCGGCCTGGCCGGGGCAGGCCTTTCCGTCGGGCGTAACTCCGGTTCGGCGGTGTCGAGTTCGTACAGGGCGCCGTACACATTCACCGGCGGCACCATCGCTCAGGTGGTCGTGGACGTCTCGGGGCAGCCGTACGAGAACCTCGAAAAAGAACTCGCGCTTGCGTTCGCGAAGGACTGACATGCGAGTGTTGATCGGAACCGCCTGTGCAGTCGCAGGATTGGTCGTGGGATGTGACAAGTCGACGGACGGTGAGGCTGTCCGGGCCGAGGGCCCTGCAGCCTCGTCGACGACGAGTGCGACCGGCACCACGTCGAGCGAACCGCCGACCACAGGCATGCCGGCACCCGGCGT
>JAVHWG010000524.1:0-3347 GCA_032159965.1 Mycobacterium sp. | reverse complement strand
GGTTGGCCGCTCAGCGATGGGCAGCCAACCCCGGCCCCGGCGCCGAATTACTCGACAATTTGCTGGGCACCATCAAGCGGTACGTCATCTTCCCTGACGACCACGCCGCCGTGTCGACCGCTTTGTGGATCGCCGCCACTCACGCGCTCCCAGCCTTTGAATGCGCGCCGCGGCTTGTGATCACCAGCCCAGAGAAGCGGTGCGGGAAGACGCGACTGCTCGACGTCATCGGAGGTACCTGTCACCGACCGCTGGCAAGCGCCAACGCGACGGTGGCCGCGATCTTCCGTTCGATCACCGACGCCCATCCGCGCACACTGATCATCGACGAAGCCGACACTCTCTTCGGATCGAAGAAGGTCGCCGAACAAAACGAGGAGTTGCGTGCTCTCTTGAACGCCGGCCACCAGCGCGGGCGCCCCGCTCTGCGCTGCGTCGGCCCTAACCAGACCCCCACCGAGTTCTCGACCTTCGCCATGGCTGCCATCGGTGGCATCGGGCAGATGCCTGACACCATCACTGACCGCGGAGTGAATATCGCGATGCGGCGGCGCGCCGCCGGAGAACAGGTCGCACAGTTCCGTAGCCGTCGCGACGGACCGATCCTCGATGTATTACGCGAGCAGCTTTCGGCATGGGCTGTAGACCAGATCGACACCCTCCGCGATGTCGTCCCCGACATGCCGGTGGAGGACCGCGCTGCCGACACCTGGGAACCACTTATCTCCGTGGCCGACGCGGTGGGCGGGCACTGGCCGCTGACCGCCCGGGAGGCCTGCGTCGCCCTGGTGCGCACGGCCGCGACCGCCGACGAGGAACAGTCACTCGCTGTGAAACTTCTCGCCGACATCCGCGAAGCCTTCGACCACCGCGGCGTCCCATTTCTTGCTTCGGCCGACCTCGTCGTCGAGCTCCGCGCGCTCGAAGACTCCCCTTGGAACGACTTTGACCTCACCCCCCGCAAACTCGCACACCGCCTTAAAGACTTCGGCGTCAGGCCCGAACGCAACACTGTCGGAAGCGTCCGCGGCTACCGGCTCGACACCCTCCACGACCTATTCCAGCGGTACCTGCGTCAGGATACGTCGGATCTGTCAGAAACGGTTCCTGAGCAGCGAGGACCATCTGACACTTCAAAACCCTCTGACGGAGCGAAGCGTCAGACGAAAAAGAACCGTCAGACAGAAGTCCCAGTACAAATGGTAAATCTGACGGATCTGACGGATCCTGACGGGGAACCCCCGAAAAGCAACAGCGATGGCTCACCGGCCCGTCGGCCGAACCCCGCAGCCATGCCGTCAACACGTCACCTGAACGCAGTCAACCCCGACGGATCCAGCAAACCCGCATCTTGCCCCGGCTGCGGCCGAGCGCCTGCGCGGTCCAACGGTGACGTCTGCGACTTCTGCGCCGCCAAACGAGAGCGGATGCGCATCTCATGATCACGGGGCGCGCCCTCGCGCACCACCCCCTGGCGGGGGTGTCCCAATCATCCTCCCAACTCGCCCCCCAGGTCATAGGCGATGCTCCCCCCAAACACCCCCCTCCCCCTTGGGACGCACCGGTGAGTTCCTTCGCCCATTGGTTCAACAAGCAGCTGATAGCTATGCAGGAGCGGCTGCATCATCTCGCCAGGCGCAGCGTTCTCGGCTTGCCCCGCTGCCCAATGGACTTCGCCATCCTCCAAGAGCTGCTCGCGCCTGGCAGCAGCTCGAGGTCGATGTGATGGAGGTTCACGGAGATTGGCTTGCCCGCACGAAGACCAGCTTCGAGGCTTGGGGCATCGAGTGGACTACCGGCAATCTCACCCGGTACTCCCGACTGTGGGAGCACGAATGATGTCGCGCGCGATTGTGCCTGCCGAGCACCTGGTTGTCGGTCTCGACGGTGCTGGAGTCCTGGTGAGCGGCAGCGTGTGCGCGCTGCTCCACCGCTTACTCGACCTCGACAGGGTGCGCACCCAAGTGCGGGGACAGAACCCGCAACTGGACCAGACGCTCCTCGCGATGCGGCTCGCGGCCATCGCCGCAACCGAAAGTTCCTCCACCGGAACCATTTCAGCGCCGCAACCGGAACCCGTGCCATCGTCGAAATACCAACCCGGCGAAACGGTAGGAACCACGACAGCCGCCATGATCCTGAACATGACCGACAGGGCAGTACGTAAGGCGATCGCCGAAAATCGGCTACGCGCAACCCAAGTCGACGGCCGCTACCGCATCAACCGGGGAGACATCCTCGCCTATCAAGCCAACCGGGCATCCTGAAAGGAAAGAACCGTTGCTCACCGAATCCGTCAACGACATCAACACCGCGCTGGACACCATGCGGCGCCTCGGCCTCTCCGATCAGGCCAGCACCCTCATCAACCAAGCCGGCGAAACCGCCGCGGCTACGTACTCCCGGCTGGACGCCGACCAAACACATTCCGACAGCTGGAAACTCGGCGCCTACGCCGACGCCTACATCAACACGATGTCCGGACTCGCCCGCACCCTCACCACCGCGGCCGCCATCGGTGGGAAGGAAGACCAGGCCGACGCCGCCCGAGTCTTTGGCATCAAGGGTCTACCGGGCGACGTCGCGTCGCTCACCATCTCCCGCCGCGACGCAGGCGACCGCATCGCCGATATCTCCGACTCGACACAAATGCAACGCCTCCTCGACCAAGCCGTCCGCAACGGCGACGACGTCCTCGCGCACGCCATCGTCGAGAAAGCCATCACCACCGGCACCGGAGACAGCGCCGTAACCGAGTCCTTCATGAGCGCGTACCCCGACCTCAGCGACGCCGTCCAACGACTCTGGACCGCTCAACACCACAGCTTGAACTCGCTCGACATAACCACGGCATGGCAAGTCGCAGCCCTCAAACCAGCGGCGCTGAAAAGCCGCTTGGACTACGAGATCCAAACCATCGCAGCTGGACAGCGCCAGTGATCACGTCGCGAAAAAACAACGTGGCTCCCTCTCGACCGCCTTATGACCCGAGAGGCGCTGTTCTGGATGCCTGGGGGGACACCCCCCACCCCGTGGCCGAAGTCGCCTCTCAGGCCATAGGCGATCCCTCCCCCGACGTTTTTTCTTTTACCCACACGGGAGGTCGACGTGCCACCGACTAACCGGATGCACGTCGTCGGTGCTGACGAAGTTCCGCCTCCGAAGACCAAGCCGATGTCGTTGGTCGAGGCGGTCGAGAACGGCGATTACTTAGAGATTCTGCGGGCGCAGCGTCGCGCGATTGCACGGTCATTGCCGGAGGCGTCGGGGCCGGCGCAGGCGGCGTTGCATCGGCAGTTGGCGTTGATCTCGAAGGACATCGAGGGCTTGGAACTTTCGCGGTCCTG
>JAVHWG010000415.1:0-3683 GCA_032159965.1 Mycobacterium sp. | reverse complement strand
GAGGGCGGCAAGGTGTGGGACCGCCTCCGGGGCGTGGCCGAGGCGAACGGATGCATTCCGCATATGCGGCAAGTCATGGATGCGGCACGGGCCGCAGGCATCCGCGTCTTCTACGCACTTCACCATCGGTACCGCCCAGGGGACTACGAGACGTGGAAGTACGTCGCGCCGATTCAGCGGGCAGCGTGGCAGCGCCGGACATTCGAGTACGGCACATTCGGCGGCGAGATCAGAGCGGAGTTCACGCCCGAGCCGAAGGACATCGTCGCCCAAGAGCACTGGTGTTCAAGCGGTTTCGCCAACACCGATCTGGACGTGCTACTCAAGAGGCACGGCATTCACCAACTCATCGTGATCGGACTGATCGCCCATACCTGCGTGGAGGCGACAGTTCGGTACGGCGCCGAGCTCGGCTATGAGGTCACCGTGGTCAAGGACGCGACGGCCAGCTACTCGGAGGTGGAGATGCACGCCGCCCTGGAGGTCAACATCCCGAACTACGCAGTCGCCGTTGTGGCGGCGGACGAAGTCGTGGATGCGATGTCCGGCACGTGACACCAGACCGGCGGCGTCTCGTTATTAGGGTACGGCGGATAACGGTGGTCCGTGCCTCACGGGACCGCCTGGATTCATCCGCCTCTGCGCCTAGCGGTCGGGGTTCGTCGTCGGGATTGGGCAGTCGTTTGGTTTATTGCTCGCCTGAGCCGGTTAGCCATCGGTGTGGCAGACCGAACGAGGTAGCTGTGGCGGGTGTCAGTCGACGCACGTCACGCCGACGATTGGAGCTTCGCACTCATGAAGTTAACGAAAGTCCTTGCAAGCGCTGCTGTTGCTGGCGGTGTCGCTGCTGGCGCGCTGGGAGTGGGCGCGGCCGTGGGCAACGCAGCCTCGGATCAACCGGCACCGCCCCCGGCGCCACCCGCGGCGGCCAACCCGGGGCAGCCGCCTGCCTGGGCACCGCCGCAGCCGGCGCCGCCTGCATGGGCCAACGGCAACCCGCAGGTGTGGGATCAAGGCTGGCAGCACTGGGGCGTCTGGATGAACGGAGTATTCATCCCGACTTTCTGATGCCCTGACTACGATCTCGGCCGATCAAGGTCGGGACGTGCGTCTCAGAGTGGCCACCGCGGAGTTCCACACTCCGTGGTGGCCATTCGAGCGTCAGACCGGCTTCGGTGGCCAGTGTGGAGCGCGCGTTAGCTATGTCTCATTTGCGCTGGTCGCCGTCCTTATTGGGTAGCGTCTGGTTAGAACGTCTAACCTCCCTATTGCAGGTGTATGGGTGTCAACCCGCCGCTGACGATGCCGTCGCGTGTGGATCGCCTGCGGGGAACAAAGCCCGTCTCGAGGAAGTTGGAGGCTCACGTGCGCCAAGGACCGCTCGCCGGACGCTATCCGGCAGTGGCTGCCATGGTCACCCTTGCCTTGATCCCGTATCTCGCGTTGTCCGCTGCGCTCGATCCGCTTGTGCCGATCATCGTCGAGCAATTGCACATGTCCCCGCAGGCGATAAGCCTGAGCTCCGGGATAGGGAATGCCGCCTACGCCGTGGGCACAGTGCTGGCGGTGCAATTCGCCCAGCACCTGCCCCAGCGCAGGATGCTGGTCCTTTATGCGGTAGTGCTGGTGACGGGGTCGGTGCTTGCCGCCGCGGCGCAGAACGCGGGCATGTTCATCACTGGGCACGTCCTGCAGGGCTTGGCGACCAGCATGTTGTTGATCGCCGCCGCGCCGCCGCTGACGATCGGCTTCCCGAAGGCCAAGCTCAGGAACACGGCCGTGATCATGAACATGTGCGTCTTCGGGGCGGTCGCGCTGGGCCCGTTCGTCGGCGGGGCGCAGGCTGAGACGCATCAGTGGCGGCCGTTGTTCTGGATCATCGCCGCGATCGCACTGATGGCCCTGGTGATGGCTGCGTTGACGTTCGAAGACGCCCCACCGGCTGATCGCGACGCTCCGCGCGACCTTCCTGCCATCGGGCTCGCCGCAGTCGGCTGCGCCGCGGCGTTCATCGGCGCTTCGCAGCTCACGAGCCACGGCTTCGGGGACGCCGCGGTCACCGTTCCGATGTTCGGTGGCCTGGCCTTGATCGTGGCTCTGGTCGTCTATCAGTTCAGGGCCCGCCGGCCGCTGCTGATCGTCCGCACGATGCTCACCAGTGCGATTCCTGTCGCCGGCGTCGGGGTCGCGCTCTTCGCCGCCGCGGCCTCTGTTGCGGCGACCGCGCTGACGGCCAACGTGTTGATGCAGACCTACAGCCCGGTCCACGTCGGGTTGCTCTATCTGCCCGAACTCGGCGGCGCGATCGTGATGGCGGGGGTGTTCGGCTTCGTCATCACCCGACGCGCGATGCATTACCTTCCGCTCATCGGCATGGTGCTTCTCGCCGCCGGAATCGTCGTGTTCCGGGTCGCGATTCCCGGCAATCAGCCTCTTGTGATGCTCGCGTCGGGGCTGACGGGACTAGCCCTGGGCGCCACCGTCGCGCCCGCGCTGTTCGTCGCGGGCTTCTCGCTGCAGTCCAACAGTCTGCAGCGGGTCTTTGCGATCATCGAGCTTTTCCGGGCGGTGGCCGCCTTCATGGTGGCTCCGATCCTCGCCCACTTCGCTGCGACGGCGTCGACCGGTCTCGTCGAAGGGACCGGCGACGCGCTCTGGATCGGCTTCGGGCTGGCCATCGGGGGCGCCGTGTTCGGCGTCGCTATCTACGTGCTCAGCGGAGCCCGACCGCAGCGGCCCGATCTGGACGAGTTCCTCGACGGCGAATCGCCGGCCTGGTATTCGCCGCCGCTTTTGGCAAGACTCCGCTCTGGCCTGCCCGCCCGCGAGGCCGCGGTCGAGGCGACGCCGAGCCGTCCGGCGCCGGACGACCGCCGGGCAGTAGTCGGAGTCGGGCCGGTGCTTTTCGCTTACGACGGAACGGAATTGGCCGCGTGTGCAATCGCGCAGGCCGGTGAGCAGCTGGGTGGTCGGCGGGACGCTCTGGTGGTGTGCGTATGGCAGCCAGTCGACGTCGGATTCACGCCGACCGGATCCAAACGTTTCGATGCCGGCCAGGCCGCGGAAGTCGAGCGCGCCGCGAGACAGACTGCGGCACACGGCGCGTCGCTGGCGGACGAGGCGGGATTCCTGGCTCGGAGCCTGGCGATAGAGGCATCGCCGACGTGGAAGGGCATCGTCAAGGCCGCCGACGACCACAACGCAAGTCTGATCGTGGTGGGGCCTCATCGCCGCAACGGATTGCTGGGGCATCTGCAGGGCAGTGTTGCGGCAGCGATAGTGGCGCACACGAGTACTCCGGTGCTGATCATCCCAGAAGGCTGTGGCGCCAATGAATTTCGGGCCGCAGTTGACGGGGAGCACCGCCGGGCATCGGTCGCTACCTAATCTTGGTCATTCATATTGCATTCAGTCGGTCGACCTGAGCCTGATACAGCGCGGGCAATGCCGATGCGAGCTGCTGATCGAACGCACCACCCTGCGGGCCGGGCGTGTACTGCGCCGTCACCAGGACCCCGCGGGTGTATCCGGTGACCAGCGCAACGTCCCAGGCGACGGATTGCCCGTCCGCCGTCGTCTGAGAGTGCAGCTTGGTGCTGACCGCACCGGGCGGCACACCCGCGAGCTCCATCGGCTCCAGGTGCACCGTGGATTGGATGTCCGGCGCGTAGAGCGTGAAAAAG
>JAVHWG010000488.1:0-19847 GCA_032159965.1 Mycobacterium sp. | reverse complement strand
GATGATGCTGCGGCCCACGGCCTTCAACTCGCTGAGTATTACCGCGAAACCTATCGGTCGAAGCCGAGCTGGCAGGGGATCTGAGGTGTCGATGATGCTGACCGCCGACACCGTCGTCACCGGTTCTGAACTGCTGCGCCCAGGGTGGATCGAGGTGTCAGGCCACGGAATACATGCGATCGGGCAGGGAAGCCCGCCGCGCCCGGTGACGCAGGCGCTCGGTGCGGTGACAGTGGTGCCGGGGTTCGTCGACACGCATGTGCACGGCGGGGGTGGCGGGAGTTTCTCGTCCGGGGACAGCGCCGAGACGGCCGCCGCGGTGGGTCTGCACCTTCGGCACGGCACCACCACGTTGGTCGCGTCGCTCGTCAGCGCCGGACGGGCTGATCTGGTGCAACAGGTCACCGCGCTGGCCGGCCAGGTCCGCCGCGGCGGGATCGCAGGGATACATCTGGAGGGTCCGTGGCTGGCTCCCGGACGGTGCGGTGCGCACGACCCGACGCAGCTGCGCGACCCGGACACCGACGAACTCGACCGCCTTCTGACCGCTGGTGGCGGCGCGATCCGCATGATCACCCTCGCGCCGGAGCGGGCCGGCGCGCTGGCGGTGATCGGACGGATCGCCGAGGCCGGGGTGGTCGCCGCAGTCGGCCACACCGACGCGACCTACGGGCAGACGCGGGTGGCGATCGATGCCGGTGCGACGGTTGGCACCCACTTGTTCAACGCGATGCGTCCGATCGACCACCGCGAGCCCGGCCCCGTGGTCGCGCTGCTCGAAGATTCCCGGGTGACCGTCGAGGTCATCACCGACGGAGTGCATGTCGATCCGGCGCTGTATCGACTCGTCTGCCGCAGTGTAGGAGCCGACCGAGTGTCGTTGGTGACCGATGCGATGGCCGCAGCCGGAATGGCCGACGGGCGGTACTCGCTGGGGTCGCTGGAAGTCGACGTCGAAAAGGGAGTGGCCCGCGTCGCCGGAACGCACACCATCGCCAGCAGCACCGCGTCGATGGACCGGCAGTTCAGGTTCGCCGTCACCGAGAGCGGACTGCCCGTCGACCAGGCGCTGCTGGCCGCGGTGCGTCAGGCATCGATCAACCCGGCACGGGCACTGGGCCTGCCTTGCGAAGGGCTTGCCGCAGGCGCCGCTGCCGACCTGGTGGTGTTGGACGGCGACCTCGTCGTCACAGGAGTGCTGCGCGCCGGAACGTGGGTTGTACAGCCTGAATCCGAGACACCACGCCAGTTCGGCAATACGGTTTCGTCATGAAGTTCGCGACGACGCGCGCACGCGACGAGGACGCGATCGGGACACCTCCGCAGAGCCCCACCCTGGTGCCGGCCGAGCGCTACTACTCTGCGGCGTTCGCACAGCTAGAGACCCAGCGGATGTGGCCGAAAGTGTGGCAGCTCGCTTGCATGGCCGACCACGTCGCCGAACCGGGCGACTACTTCGAATACCGGTGCGGGCCCTACGGCGTGCTGGTCGTGCGCGGCGACGACAACGGGCTGCGCGCGTTCCAGAATGTCTGCCGCCACCGGGGCAACTCACTGTGCGCCGGTTCGGGTTCTGGTCTGCACGAGCTGAAGTGCGGATACCACGGCTGGACGTGGGACCTCGCGGGCATCCTCAAACGTGTGCCGAACCGCAAGGGATTCGGTGCGCTGCACATGTCCGAATTCCCGCTATTGCCAGTGAAAGTCGAAATGTGGGAAGGTCTTGTCTTCGTCAACCTCGACGCCGGCGCCATGTCGCTGATGGATTACCTGGAGGCGGTTCCGGATGACATCGCATGGTGCGGCCTGAGTGATTTTCGTTGCTACGCAACACTGACCATCGAAGTCGACGCGAACTGGAAGACCATCGCCGACGGCTACAGCGAGACGTACCATATTCAGACCCTGCACCCGGAGCTGCTGCGGTGTGTGGATGATATTCATGCACCCCAACAGATTTGGCGGCACACGGGAAAGTCCGACCAGCCATACGGTGTGCCGAGCCCTCGGTTCGGTGGATCTCTTACCGACCAACAGGTGTGGGACGCCTACGTCCACACCCAGGGTGCACTGATGGGTGCGGCCGAGGGCACGCCGTTCCCCGACGACGAGCGCGAACCCAGGCGGACCGTTCAGGAGCTTATCGCCGAGCACACCCGCGCGTTCGCCGCGCAACGTGGGGTAGATCTCGACTGGGCGGACACCGACAGGATGACGCGGCTACACCAGTACAACGTCTTCCCGAACATGACGTTCCTGGCCAACGCCGACCACCTGACGCTGATGTGCGCCCGGCCAGGTCCGGATCCCGACCGCGGCGAGCTGGTGATGTTCTTGACGACGCGGATGCCGCCGGGTTCGCCGCGCAACAAGCCGGCCGATGTCCGCATGACGGCCGAGGAGGCGCACACCGGCGTCGTGATCGACCAGGACCTGGCCGTGTTGGCGCGACTACAACGCGGGCTTCACCAGCCGGGCTTCACCCATCTGGTGCTGTCCAGCGAGGAGTGCCGCGTCATAAACATGCATCGCAACCTGGAGCGCTACCTGGACTTGCCTGCGTCGGAACGGATGACCGGCGGCTCGACCTCCGGCTGATCGACACGCATGCGGCCGAGCGCCAGCAGCCCGTAGCCCAGACCGAGGAAGATCGCGGCAAGCAGCGAAACATTGAGCACCACCCGCAGAGCGCCTGCGGATGCCGGGTCCAGGAAGAAATAGGGCGCACGCCGGCCAAGCTGGTTGAGCACCAGCAGCGCCGCACCCAGGTACCCGGCCGGGTACGCCAGCCACACCAGCGGTTGCCACCACTGCAGTGCCGGCTGCCCCCGCCCCACCAGCACCCATTCGGCGAGAACAAGCAGCGGCATGACCACATGCAACAGCACGTTGGCCGCGGTGTACCCCATGCTCATGTCGGTCAGGAATGCATTCCAGACGACTCCAGCGACGAGCACGTACACGACGACGGCTCCTCGCAAGCCCGCGCGGGCGTCGACGCGCGGCGAGATCAACGTCCATGAATAAAACAGCGCCGCAAGCAGATTCGCCTGATATGTGAAGGTAATCAACCGCCACCTGACGCCCCACCGGGATCCGACGTGCACCAGCAGCAGTGCGAGTACCACCGAGGCGACGATCGCGACGCGCAGCACGATGCGGGTTCTCACAGCAGCCAACGGACCCGGCGTCTGCGCTGTCTGCTTCTCGCGCAGGCGTTCATCGGGGGTCATCTCAGCGAGGATAGGCCGGGTCGCCGGCCGAGCACCCCCGGTCGTGAGGCGTGCGACGATGCCCCGATGACCGAGCCGCGCGCGCACTTCATCCAGACCGGCGACGACACGTTCTCGCCCACCCCGTACGCACAGAGCCATTGGGGCGAGGACCACCTCAACGGACCGGCCGTCGTCGGTCTGGCGGCCAGATCACTCGAGGTGGCGTTCGGCGTGGCCGAGTTCATGCCTGCGAGGCTGACGGTCGACCTGTTCAAGGCCGCCCGCGGAGTCCCGACCAGCACGAAGGTATCCCTCGTGCGCGACGGTCGGCGGGTGCGCAACTCCGAATGCGAGATCGTGCAGAACGGCGCGACCGTCGCGCGCGCCGTGCTCGTCCAGTACCGTCTCGGCGCGCCCCCGCAGGGACGCGAATGGAAACCGGTCACCGCCTTCACATTTCCGCCCGAGTCCGACGAGCTGTGGATGCAGATCTCCAGTGGTACCGACTCGGGCTGGAGCCCGGCCATCGCCGAACACCAGAACACCGGCCGCAAGCGCGTCGTGCACCGCACCGTCGACGTGGTGCAGGGTCACGCCAACACACCCTTCGTGCGAGCCGTGATGACCGGCGAGGCGACAAGTCTCGTGACGAACCTCGGCTCCGCCGGGGTGGGATACATCAACGGAGACCTCACGGTCGCCCTCGCGCGCCTCCCTGAGGGCGTGTGGATAGGCATCCAGGCCGACTCACACTGGGCTGCCGACGGCATCTCCACGGGCACGGCCACATTGTTCGATCACGCCGGCCCGTTCGGCTCGGGACTGGTGACAGCTGTCGGCAACCCGGCGGCGCAGATCGACTTCGCCAACGATCCGTTCCCGTCGCGGACCCCCGGGTAAGTGCCGCGCCGCAGACCGGCGTGGGTGGTTACCCTCGTGTCATGGCGCGAATCGGTGGCTTCACGGAACGCCGCCAGCTTCGCAGGGCGGCCGACCAGGCGTTGATGACAGCGTTTGCGCTGCCGCCCGCGCTGCCCGCCGAGTCCGCGCCGCCGCCGTCCGCGGTTTCCGTCGCCGTCCACGACCTCCAGATCAGCGAACCCGCGATCGACGACGACTGGCCTGACTCGGACGACACGCCGCCGATGGGCATGCCAGTCGTCGGGCTGGAAGAACTGTTACCGCCACCCGCTGCCGCCCAACCACTCATCGCCGCGCCCCGTGGTCACTGGTATCAGTCCCCGCGCGCGATCTCCGCGGCCATCGCACTGGCCGTCGTCGCGATCGCGGTGTCGGCTGTGCTGCTGTTCACCGGCACTCGCGACTCCGGCGCCGGCCGGCCGGCGGTCGGCGTGACCAGCACACCATCAGCGCCCCCGCCGACCAGTGCAGTGCCTGCACCTTCGGCTGCGGCACCCCAGTCGGAACCCCCAGCCGGGCCTGCACTTCCACCTGCTCCACCTCCTCCGCCTGACGAACCGGCGAACACCGCGGGCGCGGCCCAGCCGCAGTCTCCGCAATACCCGCCGCGCCAAAGCGCCCCGGCACCCGAGCAACAGGGGCCGCAGGTCGACGTGACGCGGGCGCCTTTCAGTGCGACGCCGCCACCTCCACGGTCGCCGCAATACAACCAAGGTGACGGACAGCGCGCACCACACCGCGGCTGTTGTGGTTTCTGACGCCGCCCCCTACCCCGATACAGGAAATTAACCCGTCGGAATCAGCCGCGCCACGGGAGGGCCAGACCCTAATACCTGTCAAGTGACAGGTATTAGCACGACTCTTCCGCGGAGGTTGACTGATGAGCGCACCCGAGCTCACGCCCGACACCAAGACCGACGTCGGCGCCGGCGCCGACGTCGCCGGTCTCGGCTACGAACAGGAGTTGCGTCGCGGCGTCGGCACATTCGCGTCCTTCGCGGCGGGTTTTTCCTTCGTCTCGATCCTCACCACGGTGTTCCAGCTGTTCGGCCTCGGATTCGGGCTGGGCGGCGCTTCCTTCTTCTGGACATGGCCCGCGGTGTGGGTCGGGCAGATGCTTGTCGCGCTGTGTTTCGCGGAACTCGCCGCGCGTTGGCCCATCTCAGGTGCGATCTTCCAATGGTCGAGCCGGTTGGCGGGTACCAGCACGGGCTGGTTCGTCGGCTGGATCATGATCATCGGTCAGATCCTGACGGTAGCCGCGGCGGCCATCGCAACGCAGGCTGTGCTGCCAAGCATCTGGTCGGGATTCCAGCTCGTCGGCGGGTCAACCGCCGACCCGAGCCTCACCTCACCGACCGGTGCGAAAAATGCGGTCGTGCTGGGGCTCATCATGCTCGCGATCTGCACGGCGGTGAACATTTCGGGCGTCAGGCAGGTGGCGATCTCGGCCAGCATCGGTGTGGTCATCGAGATCGTCGGCGTGATCGCGCTGGTGGCGCTGCTGTTCTTCCTCCCGGAGCGCAGCCCGTCGGTGGTATTCACCCGCGACGGATGGACAGGCAGCGGGGCGTACTGGCCCGCGTTCCTCGCATCATCATTGATGGCGGCCTATGTGATGGTCGGGTTCGACTCCGCAGGCGAACTCGCCGAGGAGACGCACAGCCCACGTAAAACCACGCCACGCACCATCATTCGCGCACTTGTGATCTCCGGGGTCGGGGGTGCGCTTCTCATCGTCGCCGCGTTGATGTCCGCCAGCAGCCTCACCGACGGGAACCTGGCAACGGGCGGTCTGGCCTGGGTCCTCACGGACCGGCTGGGTGAGGTGGCCGGCCGCCTGCTTCTGTGCTGCGTAGCGGTCGCGATCTTCGCTTGCACCCTGGCGTGTCAGACATCCGGCACGCGGATGATGTACTCGATGGCCCGCGAGCGGTCGCTGCCGTTCCACAGCTATCTCCGAAAGGTGTCGCCCCGCACCGGCATTCCGATCATCACCTCGCTCGTGGTGGGCGGCGGCGCGGCCATTGCGCTCTTGGTCAACATGCAGCAGGCAGCCATCTTCACTGCACTGTCCAGTCTGTGCATCGCGATGCTCTATCTGGCTTACCTCGGCGTCACTCTGCCGCTGCTCGTCGTCCGGATCAAACATCGCAACACCGACGGGTTCCCCAGCGGCGTGGACGAATTCGGCAAGCCTCAGTTCTCGCTGGGCCGATGGGGCATCGCGGTCAACGTCGTCGCTGTCATCTACCAGGTGGGTATGGCGATCAACCTGATCTGGCCGCGTCCGGAGATCTACGACCTCACCGGCGAAACCTGGTGGCTGCAATGGAGTGCCCTGCTGTTCATCGGGATCACGCTGCTCGTCGGCGCGGTGTACTTCGTCGTCAAACGGCTGCACCGCAACATCGCCCTTACCCACGTGCCGCACTCCCACAACATGTTGGCCGAGCCAGCCTGACGATGGCGGACATCGACCTGTTCGTCGTCGGCGCTCACCTGACCGGTCAGCCGCTGAACCACCAACTCGTCGATGCCGGAGGCACTTTGGTCTCCGCGACCGTGACCGCGCCCCAGTACCGCCTGTACGCGCTGGAAACCACGCCGCCCAAGCCGGGACTGACGCGTGTCTCCGAGGGAGGTGCCAGCATCGAAGGGGAGGTGTGGCGGCTGCCTGCTGCCGGATTCGGAAACTTCGTCGCGGCGGTGCCACAGCCGATGGTGATTGGAAAGGTCACGCTCGCCGACGGAAATCAGGTCAGCGGATTCCTCGTCGAACCCGTTGCCCTGACCACGGCACCCGACATCAGCGGTCTGGGCGGGTGGCGGAGCTACCTGGAAAGCGTGCCCGGTCGATGACGGCCGATGAAAGCGGCTCGGCGGTGTCGCGTCCGCGTCTTGGACGACCGCGCCACACCCTGGACGGAACCGACGCCGGCGTGGCGCCCAGAGAGCAGATTCTCGACGCGGCCGCCGCACTGTTCGTCGAACGGGGATTCGCCGCCACGTCGACGCGGATGATCGCCGAGCGGGTCGGCGTCCGCCAAGCCTCGCTGTACTACCACTTTTCGGGCAAGGATGAGTTGCTCATCGAACTGCTGAGCACGTCGGTCCGGCCGAGCCTGGAGGCCGTCGTGGCGATCGAGGCGCTCGTGCCACAACACGCAACGCCCGCGGCCGCGCTGCATCGCCTTGCCAGCGTGGACGTCGACACCCTCGTCCGGACCCCGCACAACGTAGGGACTCTGTACTTGCTCGCCGAGATTCAGCACGAGCGCTTCGACAAGTTCAGGTCGCAACGCCGCAAGCTGCAGGAAGCCTACGAGCGACTGGGCACCCGGGCTGCCACCGCGGGCGTGCTGTCGCGGATGGCGCCAGGGCAACTCGGTGAACTTCTGATCCAGCTGACCGAGGTTGTCATCCAGATTCGGCGCGTGCGCGACCCCGACGAATCCGACGCCGCCGCGATCGCGGCATCCTGTCTGCGGTTGTGCGGACTGGACGACGATGCGATCGACCACGCACGTGTCGAGGCCACCGCTGCTACCTCTACGGCTTAGAAACGGTGGGAGGGTCGGTTGCGTTCGGCGGTTCGGGTGTGGTCGCGCCGTGGCATCTTAAAGTCAGCTTGACGAACCCGGCGTGCCGATTAACAGGTGGGGTGCCCCGTCTGCGGCATTGATCCGACGGTGTTGCACCGTGAAACCCGCGGATTGCAGCGTGGTGATGACCTCGGGTATGGGGCGAAGGCGGAAGCCGTGGCTAGTGAACGGTAACTTCGCCATCGTCTCGGGGTCGGCGACGCCGACGACGATGCGCCCCGAATGCGCTACCACCCTGGCCAACTCAGTGAACGCCTCCTGCAGTTCGGCGACAAAGTAAATGGTGTTGACGGTCACGACACCGTCCAGGGTTCCATCGACGAATGGCAGTCGGGTCAACGACCCGTTGTGAAGCGTCAACTGCCCCTCCGCGACGTCGCGCCGGAACCGCCTTGCGGCCTGCTTGAGCATCGTGTCCGACACTTCCACTCCATGGACGGACCCCGACCGACCAACGCTGTCAAGCAACAACTTCAGGCCCACACCGCCGCCAAATCCGACATCGGCAACCACGGCATCGCCGTCGGCCTGTAACGCCTGCACAGCTGCGCTCACGAAGCCGCGGTTGCCCCGATTGAGCACGAGCCCGACCATCCGGCCACCCACGCCGCGTGGATGGCCGAGCTGTTTAGCGATACCCGCCATGAGAGCGCCCCGGGCGGCCATCTCCTGACCCTACCGGCTCAACGTGTTCGACATGCGGAGGCTACTCGACGGCGGCCTGACAATTCGGGCACAGTCCGTGCAGCGTCATCCCGCCCGCGGGCGACAGCGCGAACCTGCTGCCCTCACTCGCAAGTGTCAGTGCAGACGAAAGGTGTTCTGCTGGAATGGCTTTGACGCTGCCGCAGCGCCCGCAGACAGCATGATGGTGTGGGTGATCCGCCAGACCGTAGGTAGCCGCGGGCTCGCCAATCGACAACGCGTGCAGAACTCCGACGTCGACCAGGGTGGTGAGGGTCCGATAAACAGTGGTGAGGTCGACGATTCCGCCGCGGTCGCCGAGCCTATCGATGATCTGCTGGGCGGTCAGGTGCCCGGCCGCCGACTCGCTCAACAACACCGACATCACCGCGAGCCGCGGCCCCGTGCATCGAAGGCCGTGCTCGCGAAGGATCGATCGAGCGTGCTCGACGCGGTCTCGTCTGCTCATCGGGTCCTCGTTGACGGCGATTCGGAAGGGGTCACCGCACTACGTTACTATCTGCGCATGAATGCGGATAGCCAGCAAAGCGAGCCGAGACTCCCCGACGATCAGACGGCCTTCATCGTCGAGGTCTTCCGGATGTTGGCTGATGCCACCCGCATTCAGATTCTGTGGGCGTTGTCCGACGGCGAATTGTCGGTCAATGAACTGGCGGAGCACGTCGCCAAGCCCGCATCGTCGGTGTCTCAGCACCTCGCCAAACTGCGGATGGCCCGTCTGGTGAGGACGCGCCGTGCGGGGACCCAGGTGATCTATCGCCTGGAAAACGACCATGTTCGTCAGCTGGTGACCGACGCCGTGTTCAACGCCGAACATGCCGGACCCGGCGTTCCTGATCATCACCGCAGTGATGCGCGACTGCGCCAACTCGAAAGCCCGCTCAGCCCCGGAGGGACGGCTGCGAGTGGCCGGGTGGCCGGCTCACACGACTGAGCCATCCGATGCCTGCCTGTATTCATGCGGATGAATGAGGTTGGCCCTCAATAACATCGATCGATCTGCCAGAATCTGCTCGGTCGTGCCCTGTGCGAACACCGTGTGGTCTTCACCCAGGACGACGCACCGATCGGCCAACCGTCCGAGGCTGTTCAGATCATGGGTGGCGAACACGATGGTCTTGCCCACCGCAGCGAGCTCTTCGATCAGTTCCGTCAACCATTCGGACGTCTTCGGATCGAGCGCCGCGGTGGGCTCGTCGAAGAGCAGCACGTCGGGGTTCATGACGAGCACCGAACCGATGGCGACCCGCTTCTTCTGGCCGCCGGACAACTGAAATGGCGCGCGATCGGCGAGGTCCTCGATGTTGAGCAGACGAAGAATGTCTTCGATTCGGCGCGCCACTTCGTCACGATCGAGACCGAGCTGCAGCGGGCCGAATGCAACCTCCTCACGCACGGTTGGTGAGAACACCTGCGCGTCGCTGTTCTGGAAGACGAATCCGACGCGGGACCGGAAGCTCATGTTCATCTGCGGGTCCTCAAGGGAGTCTTCGGTGATCGGTTTCCCGAACGCCGTGTAGGTGCCGCTGTCCGGGAACACCAAGCCGTCCAATACCTTCAGCAGCGTCGATTTGCCGCAACCGTTCGCGCCCAGCAGCGCGACCTTCTCACCGGCCCGCACCGTGAACGACACCTCAGATAACGCCTCGAACCTGCCCAGATAACGGTAGGAGAGGTCGTGACAGACCAGCACGGGTTCGTTCGCCGAGGAGGCTGACTCAGCGGACAAGAAGGTGTTCGCCGATCAGCAGGCAGGCGGCGAATGCGGCGCCGGCGGCAGCGAACCCGCAGTCCCGCCACGTCGGTTTCGGCTGCGCAATGACTTTCGCGTCCCCGCGATAGCCTCTCGACACCATCGCCTGGTGAACCTCCTCAGAGAGCGCCAGCGACTTTGCGAGAACAGCACCCGCAGAAGCGAACACGAAGCGCCGCGCCGCTTTGTCGTGCCGTTCGACGCCGACGGTTCGTGCCTTTCGCGCCTGGTACATGTCGATGACAGTCGCAAGTAGCAGGAACAGGTAGCGGTATGCCATGCCGATGACGAGGATGAACATGCGCGGCACGGCAAGAGCCCGCAATGACGCCAGTAGTCGCGTCCACGGCGTGGTCAGCGTCACGAGCGCCACGAGGCTGATCGACGACGCCACCCGGCTCACCACCAGCAGCGCGGACAACATGCCTTGGCGGGTGATCCCCTCGGCGTGGCCGTGCCAGTGCCAGAGCGGCACGATGAGATCCCCGGGGGTGACGATGCTCAAAGTCGCTGGGATCAGTACGATTCCGGTAAATATCGGGACGAAGAGCCAGACACGCTTGATGAAGAAACCAAGGGGCAGCCCGCTACTTGCGGCAAGCGCGAGCGTCGCGACGTAGAGCACGATCAGCGCAGCAATGGTGTGCAGGAAGGAACCGGCCACCAGTAACCCGACGACGGTGATCATCTTGACGCGGGGCTCGATGCGTTGCAGCAGCCCCGGCTTCAAGGACGCGTCGTCGCTGAATATGACCTGTCGGAGGACGCCGGCTGCGCCGGTGAGCGTCTTCTCGACGTAGGAACCTCGGCGCCGCTTGCCGATACATCCGCATGGGCACAACGCCGCATCGCGCTGGAGCAGCCAGTCAGGGGCGACTGCCGCCGTCATGCGGGTTTCCCGTCCCGCGACGAGATCGCGTTCACGGCACGAACGACGACGAAGACGGCTGCGCCGACGACGAAGATGCCGACCACGGCGGACAACAGGTATCCGGTCACGGGGTGTCCGCCGTCGGAGAACCCGTAGTCGCTGAGCACGGTGTGATTCCAGAACCCGTTGTATTCGGCCAGTCCGGTGGGTATCGCGTTGAGCCCAAGATTCCCGAGATCGAGATCCCGCGGCGCATCTTCGCCGAACGCACCGCCGGGCGCGAGCAGGCCGAGCGGGGTCAATGCCACCATCAGCGCCATCGCGGCCACGGCCACGAGAACCGGGCGCAGCTTGGGCTTGGGGGCGGGGCCGTCGCCCGCGTCCACCGGCACACCGGGATTATTGACTTGCAGCACAGGGATGTTCGCCCGCTGCAAGTACGCGACAACCCCACCCGTCATTGCCCCCTCGACAAACCCGGCGACCACGAGGTGGGCGAACAGCATCACCGGTACCGCCTGAGCCAGGTGGTACGGCGAATACAACGGAGCGCCCGACGCGTCATGGAAGAGCAGCGGTTGGACGCCGAGTTCGACACCGGTGCACAGGGCGGCCGCGGTGAGCCCGACGTACGCGCCGATGGCGGCGGCCGCTACGCGGCGAGCCGAGGTCAGAGTGCTCCCTCTGGCGATCAGCCGATACAGCGCATACGCCACGAATGGCAGCACGACGGCCATGTTGACCACATTCACGCCGAACGCGAGCACCCCACCGTCCCCGAACAGCAGGGCCTGAAACGCGAGCGCGACCGACACCGCGATCACCGCGGCCCACGGTCCCAACAGCACCGCGACGAGTGCGCCGCCCACCGCGTGCGCCGATGTGCCGTCGGGAATCGGAACGTTGAACATCATGACGAGAAAGCAGACCGCCGACAGCATCGCCAGTGTCGGCACCTGCCGAGTCTTGACCACCCTGTTCACCCGCACCGAGGCCAGCGCAAGGACGGGGACCGCGATTAGGAGGCCCACTGCGCACGTCGCCGGCGAGAGGTAACCGTCCGGGATGTGCACTGCGCTCTCCTCGCCTACGGCAACCGTTCTGCCAGTGACTTGCAGGACGTCTTGCCAACGATTTGCAGTACGCTACGCCTGCCGGGCCGCGTTGACTACATTCCTCAGGGTCCTCACAACGCAACGGTCCCTCACAAGCCCAGCCGTTCGAGGGCGGTGTCGTACTGCTCGGCGGCCACCCGCTGGTCTGTGCCCTGCGCCAAAGCGGACTGGTACGCCTCGAAGAGTCCTGGCCCGACGTTCGCATAGCGCCTGTCCCACGTCTCGGAGTCTCGGCGCCAGTACCCCATGACATCGAGTTGGTCGACGCTCCAACCCAATTCGTGACGAAGGAGCTTTCGGATGGCCCGCGCCTGGCCGGCTTCGCCGCCGAACCAGCAGTAGCCATACCGGGCGGGCGGCCCGCACGTCGCGACCAGCTCACTCAGGACACTCTGGCCGGCACCATTCCCGGTGCCCACTGATGTGAGCATCTCGACTCGGTCCGGCGGGAGGTAATCGAGGTCGTCCGGTTCGAGGACCTCGACGATGGCCACCGCGTCGGTTGCGGTTGGCAACTCGTCGATGAGACGAGCCAACGCCGGGAGGCCGGCGAGGTCGGCGACGAGCAGCTGCGATTCGGTGGCCGGCGGCGGCCGGTACCACGAGTTGGCGTGAGCCAGGGTTACGACGGCGCCCGGCGCCGCGCTCGCCACCCAATGGGTTCCTACCCCGTCGCCGTGGAGCAGGAAGTCCACCGTGAGCCGCCGAGCAGCAGCATCGTAATTCCGGACGGTGTACGTGCGGCCCGGCGAGTCCATATCAGGGAAGTAGATCCCGATGGCTGCGTCGGCCGCTGCCGGAATCTGCAGACGATTCAGTTCGGAAACCCCCATCACGACCCGATGGAACCGCGCGTTCGGCCGATCAATCTCGATCACTGACGCTTGCGCGGTCTTCACCGGCCCGAGGCTAATCGCCGGGCAGCCCGGGTTGACCTGCGGGTTTCGCGTCCCTATGGTCAGTCCTGCGTGTGGGACGCAGGAACCTGGTGGGAATCCAGGACGGTCGCGCCACTGTGAGCACGCCCGAACGGGAGTGTGAGTCAGATACTGCGCCCTCTACGCAACCTTGAAAAGATGGGGACGCGCAATCCCCCGAGAGGAGTTCTGGGAATGACCACCTTCGATCACGGCACGGCGGCACGCCCGCTGAGTGTCGGTGTGCCCGCGGCATTTTGGCTCGGTACCACCCTGCTGCTGGCGCTGGTTCTGTATTACTTCGTCGGCATCGACCAAGGCGCTACGTCGATATTCGGCAGCGACACACACGTCCACGAATTCGTTCACGACGCCCGCCACTTCCTCGGCTTCCCGTGCCACTGAGCCACGCGGACGGTAACTGAACATGGAGAAACGAATCATCGTGCGCGGCCTGCTCGTGGGCGCGCTCGGTGGAGTGCTGGCGTTCGTGTTCGCGCGGATTTTCGCCGAGCCGTTCATCCAGAAGGCGATCGACTACGAGAGCGGACGCGAGGAGGCGCAGGCTGCGCTGGCGGCGGCCGCAGGCCATCCGGAATTGCATATGGATCACGAGCTCTTCACCCGCGCCGTGCAGTCCAATGTCGGTATCGGATTCGGCATCTTGTTGTTCGGCATCGCGATGGGTGCGATCTTCGCCGTGGTGTACAGCGTCGCCGTGGGTCGGGTGGGCAAGATATCCCCGCGCACCCTGTCGTTGCTGGTGGCAGGCGGGTTGTTCCTGGGCCTGTACTTCGTGCCGTTCCTCAAGTACCCGGCCAACCCGCCCGCGGTCGGTCACGAGGAGACGATAAAAGACCGCACGGCGCTCTATCTGGCGATGGTGGTGTGCTCGCTGCTGTTCCTTGTGGCTGCGATATGGCTGGGGAAACGGCTGGCATCGCGGTTCGGCAACTGGACGGCAACGCTGCTCGCTGCAGCCGCTTTCGGCGTTGCGATCGGCGTCGTGATGCTGCTGCTGCCCTCGATTGGGCATCTGTCGACCAACGTCGACGAGTACGGGGCGCTCGCCACCGAGACGCCGCCGCCACTGACCGATGCGTCGGGAAAGATCGTCTATCCCGGCTTCCCCGCCGACGATCTTTATGCGTTCAGGTTGTATTCCCTTGCAGCGCAGGCGATCTTGTGGGCCACCATCGGATTGTCCTTCGCGCCGATGGCGAGCCGGCTGTTCGGCTCGACGAACAGTTCCAGGGATGAGCTCGTCGGCAGCACGTGAACCTGGTGTGTAGACGCCGCCCGCCTGGCGCGCAGTGGAGATTACTGTGCAGAAATGAGTAGGGACCGGGTGTCACGCTTCGTGCCATGGCCACCACGCAAGGCGACGGTGTGAGTTCCCGACGGCGCCGCGTCGTCGTCGCGGGGCTCGGGGACACCGGTGTTCTCACGGCCATCCATCTGGCGCGCCACGCCGACGTCGTCGGTGTCTCCGTCAAACCGGGACTGGTCAGCGGGCAGGAACTGGGCTGGCGCATCAGCCGCCCCGACCACTGGGCCCGACACAACTGGATATCGTTCGACCAGTTCCGTGGGCTCGACCGGGTGCGCACTGTGCACGGCACGCTGACAGGGGCCGACCTCACCGAGCGCATCGTGTCCGTCCGGCGCGACGACGGTTCCACGGTCGACGAGAAGTACGACGCGCTGGTGATCTCGACGGGGGTATCCAACGGCTTCTGGCGCCGCCCCGGTCTCCAGTCGGCCGAAGAGATCGATGACGACATCCGCGCGGCACACGACCGCCTCACCGCGGCCAGGTCGGTCATCGTGGTCGGCGGGGGTGCGGCGGCGGTAAGCAGCGCGGCGAACGTCGCCAGGACCTGGCCCGACAAGAAGGTCGACCTGTTCTTCCCCGGCCAGCGTGCGCTGATCCAGTACCACGACAGGACGTGGGCCCGGGTACAGCGCCGTCTGGAAGAAGCGGGCGTGAAACTGCACCCAGGGCACCGTGCGGTGCTGCCGGACGGATTCACCGGCGACCAGATCACCAGCGATCCCGTCGAGTGGAGCACCGGCCAGCCGCAGGCATCCGCCGACGCGATTCTGTGGACGATCGGGCAGGTTCGGCCGAACACCGACTGGCTGCCCGCGGAATTGCTCGACGAGCACGGGTTTGTTCGCGTGACACCGGAGCTGCGGGTGCCCGGCCACACCGGCGTGTTCGCGGTGGGCGACGTCGCGGCCACCGATGCGCTGCGAAGCTCCGCCCGCAACAGGGGTGACGGTCTTGTCGCCCGCAACGTCCGCGCCGAATTCGAGGGCAAGCCGCTGCGCTCGTACCGCGCGCCGAAGCGCCGCTGGGGCTCGGTGATCGGTATTCAGCGAGATGGCCTTGAGGTGTTCGCACCGAACGGACGCGCATTTCGTTTCCCCGCATGGTCATTCGAGAAGATCTTGATGCGGTGGATCGTGCGGTGGGGCATTTATCGCGGAGTGCGAGACCGCCCTGAGGCCCAGGGTGTCCGGTAGCTGGGGTTCGGCGCTCACCGAACTCGTTCCGCTCGCGCTCGTCGTAGCGCTGTCACCGTTCTCGATTCTGCCCGCTGTATTGCTCGTCCTTCATTCCGCGCACCCACGATCGACGGGCATTGCGTTCCTGATCGGGTGGCTCCTGGGTCTGGGTGCGATGACTGTGCTCTTCGTCGAGGTGCCGCGTCTGCTCGGGGATCTCAACCAGACGCCGAAATGGGCGGCATGGGCGCGGATCGGCATCGGCGCGCTCATGATCGCCGGGGCCGTCTGGCGGTGGGTCACGCGCAGGCGAGCGTCGACGGACGCCCCGTCGTGGCTGGAGCGGGTGCACCACCTTCGGCCCGGCAAGGCGGGTGTCATCGGCTTTGGCCTCACACTGGTCAACATCAAATTTCTGGCCGTCTGCGCGGCCGCCGGGCTGGCCATCAGCGCTGCGCGGCTCGGCACGGCGGGAACGTGGTTGGCCGTCGTCGTCTACACATTGGTCGCCGGTTCGACGGCGGCGGTCCCGCTGCTGGCCCACCTGGTCGCTGCCGAACGCCTCGACAACGTCCTCGAGCGAGTGAAGATCTGGATGCAGCATCAGCACGCGGTGCTGACGGCCGCCATCCTCGCGGTGGTGGGAGTGGCGTTGTTGCTCACGGGGATTCGCGCGGTCTGAGGTACAGGTGCCGCTACCAGGTGTCGACAAACCGCCGCGGCGATCGCCGGCTTGGTCCCGCGGCGGCGAAGGTGGCGGCGATCAGGGCGCGGGTGTCGGCGGGGTCGATCACGTCGTCGATCTCGAAAAGCAGCGCCGCGTTGAGCGCTTTGGCGTTCTCCTGTGCGGCCGCAGTGGCGTCACGTACCCGTTCTTCACGCTCGTCGTCGTCGGCGATCGCCTCCAGTTCCTTGCGCATCCCCAGCCGTACCGCGCCTTCGAGCCCCATCGGACCGAGGTGCGCACCGGGCCACGCCACGGTGAGCAGCGGTTCGTGCAGACCGCCACCCGACATCGCCTGTGCCCCTAGTCCGTACCCGCGCCGCAGCACCACGGCGACCAGCGGGACACGCAGGGCGGCGCCGGCGACGAGAAGGCGCGAACCGCGGCGCACCAGGGCTTCGGCCTCGGCCTCGGGACCGACCATGTAGCCCGGGCAGTCGATGAGCGAGACCACCGGGAGCCCGAACGCGTCGCACAGCTGTAAGAAACGCGCCGCCTTGTCGGCCGCGGCGGCGGTGATCGCACCGGCCATCACCCGGGTGTTGTTAGCGATGAAACCGACTGCGCGGCCCCGAATGCGGCCCAGCGCGGTCACCATCTCCCGAGCGAAACGTTCGCGCAGGAATGTGACCGAGTCCTCGTCGGCCAGTGTCGCGATGATGGGTGTCACATCGTAGGCACGTCGCGCTCGTTCGGGAACCATTGTGCGCAAACGCGTTTGATTGGCCTCTCGGCCAGGTGGCGTCGCGCCCTGGAAATAGCCGAGGACGCGTTTGGTCACCGTGACCGCCTCCGCTTCGTCGGCGACGACGACGTCGACCACGCCGTTGGGCGCCTGCATCGACATCGGCCCGACATCGTCGGGATGCACATCGCCCAGCCCGCCTCCGGCGATCATCGCGGGACCGCCCATACCAAGTGAGGCGTCCTCGGTGGCGACGATCAGGTCGGCGCACCCCGCGATCACGGCGTTGCCCGCGAAGCAGCGGCCCTTCACGACGGCGATCCGCGGGACGAGTCCAGACAGTTGCGCCCAGAGCTTGAACGCGCGCACGTCGAGCGCCGAGACGACGGGGTAGTCGGTGTCACCGGGCCGGCCGCCACCACCCTCGGCGAAGAACACGGTGGGCAGTTCCATCCGCTCGATCAGCTCGAACAAGCGGTCCTTCTTACGGTGGCCGAGACTGCCCTGGGTGCCCGCGAGCACGGTGTAGTCGTAGGACAGCACTGCGCAGGCGCTGCGGTCCTCGCCGAACAGGTCGCCATTGACACGCGCCGTCCCGGCCACCAATCCGTCGGCCGGTGTCCGCTCGATCAACTCGGTGAGGTCGCGGCGGTGCCGCTGGGCGGCGATGGTGAATCGCCCGTACTCGACGAAGGATCCGGGGTCGACCAGGTCCTCGACGTTCTCCCGGGCGGTGCGTCCGCCCGCGGCATGGCGACGCGCGACTGCGTCAGGACGGGCCGTGTCCTCGGTGAGCGAGCGACGACGCAGCAGCTCGGCGTGGTCCTCGCGAATCTCGTCAGCCATCGCTCTCGCACTCTAGGTGGTGCTCCCTGCCCGTCACGTGGTGGTGGTCGGCGCCTCGCTCACCTTCACCAGTTGCACCTCGGGACGCCCGGGGACCTTGTCGGCAAGGAACCAGCGAAACGCGAGGTTGCCGCGTGGATAGTCCAGTGTGGTCAGGGAATTGGGATGTCCAGTGATTCCGCGAGAGATCACGACGGTCACCGAGCCGTCGGCATTCGGCGCCGCGGTGTACCCATTGACCGAGCTGCGCGCATCGGCGACTCCCGGTGTCGCCATGAACTGGTTCCATACGACGAGGTTCCAGAACCGGCACGACGGCGGGTGGTGGGTGACGACCAGCGCTTCGTCGTCCTCGAGGTCGAAGTTGCCGTAGGCATAGCACGCGTCCCGCGCGGACCACCCGAAGTTGGCGTCCGGCACCTGGTACGGGTCAGCGAATTCATTTGCCGCCTGGGTGATCTCATGTCCGAGGCTGTGTGCGTTCTCGACTCGCACCCCGACCGCCAGCGGCAGGATGGCGAACATCGTCCGCATCCACGCCGTGCTCGCGCGGATGGCCGCAGCCGTTTCGACGTCGCCGTGGCGGAACGGTTCCGGCTCGTCAAGTGCTTCGATCCGCCAGTTCACCGGACGTCCGGTTCGCGGGTCGGCCTGGTAGTCCCGCGTCATCAGGACCGCCGCTTCGGGCTCTGGCCCGAACTCGAAGGAGAAGCTGCCCTGCGCGTCGATGTCGAGATCGTCGTCGCGGATGATCGCGACGATCTTGTCCGACCATGCCCCCGGTGACGGTTCGTTGTACGCAGTCACCGAGAAGTAGACGCTGTCACCCCGGTTGCCGGTGACACGGTAGCGCCGTTCGGGATCGACCGGGCACATGAAGTAGTAGGCGTCGGTGTTGTCGCCGCCCCATCGGCGATCCGGCCGGTGCGGCGAGTTGACCTCGATCCACATCGGGCGGCTGGGGTCGGCGAATAGGTAGGTGTCGAACGCGACGCCCAGCGTGGTCGCGAGCATCCGGTAACCGTCGGCGATGTGCCGGTCGTCTTTGACCGCCCGGTCGCCCTCGAGGAAGCAGGTGTCGAGAGTGCCCAGGGTGTCGAGCAATTCGCGCCACGCGGCGGTGGCCTCGTGGACCGGAGCACTCATGTGCAGATTCCTCTCGTGATCAAAGTGGTGGTGCGTTCTATCCAGGCGTCGTCGAGCGTCGTCCCGCGCGTGAGCAACCTGAGGAAGGTGATGCCTGCGACGGCTTCGGTGAGGTCGGCGGCAGTCACGTCCGACCGGACCTCACCGCGCGCGACGGCGTCCTCGAGGCGATCCGTCAGGCCGCGCGACAGGATGCCGCTGAACCGCTCGAGTAGTGCGGCGTGCAGCGTCAGGTCAGCGGCCATCTCGGCGACGAGGCCCGGCAGCGCCGCGATGGCCGCGGGGGTCGTCAGCACTTCGACTGTGCGGCGGACCATTTCGCGTACGTCGCCAGTCAGCGTGCCGGTGTCGGGCAGCTCGGTCGCGTCGTCGAGCGGGAAGACCGCCTCGTGCACGAGGTGCGCCTTGCTCGGCCAGCGCCGGTAGATTGCCGGCTTGCTCGTGCCTGCGCGACGGGCGATCGCGTCGACCGCCAGCTCGGCGTATGGGGTTTGGCCGACGAGCTCGACCGTCGCGCGCAAGACAGCGTCGTCGATCCGGGGATCACGAGGTCGGCCAATTTCCGTCGTCATTACGGAACTGAAAGTAACATAAGTCGGCATGACCGACGCCGCCACGACTCCCGTGTACCTCGATGACCTGGCCGAGCCCCGGTTCAGTCCCGAGATCGAACCGCTGCGCGAGATGATGGGCACGCTGGCGGCGGAGTGCCCGCTGGATGCCGACGCATTGCACGCCCGCGCGACGGCGGACACCGGGCTCGAGGACTTCGGTCCCGACGACTACCAGGAGCGGTTGGACGTTTACTTGGCCGCGCTTCACGAGATCGACGG
>JAVHWG010000479.1:0-3331 GCA_032159965.1 Mycobacterium sp. | reverse complement strand
GTAGCGGCGTCGGAAATTCAGCGTGCCGGATGCAGCGGAGCCAGAACCAGGTTTGAACGAGCGCCGATGTGGCAAATTCTTTTGATCATGAACACGAAAAGCGGACCCACGAAACGGTTTCTCCTGGCAGGCGCGGCTGCTGCGGCGGTCGCCGCGGGCTCTCTGATCAGCGCTCCGACATCTCTGGCCGACCCGCCTCCGTGCTTCGGCCCCAACGGTGGCGTGTGCGCGGGCGACGGCGCTGCGGGCGTTGCCGTTCCCGGCGCCGATGCCTCCGCAGACGGCAGCGGCGCTGTTGCCAACGTTCCCGGCGGAAACATCACGACCGGACCCGGCTATGCCAGTGCAACCGTCCCGGGTGCCAACGCTCAGGCCGGTCCGGGCAACGCCGGCTTCTGCATCAACGGTTGGTGCGCCAACGCAGGCTGACCGCTAGCCGTCACCGCTAGTCGCGTCGGCTAGCTTTGTCGGCAGTGAGAACACTGATCGACTTCGCCGACGCTCCGATCTTCGCGATCCCCGTGGTCGATGCACGCACGGGCCGCGACGGGTTTCGCGAAGGCATGCTCATCGAAGGTCCGCAGGGGTGGGGCGAGTTCAGTCCCCCTCGCGACTGCGGACGGGAAGAGGCGGTCCGCTGGCTCACCGCGGCGACCGAAGTGGGCACCGTCGGATGGCCGGATCCGGTGCGCGGCCGCGTTCCCGTGAGCGTCACGATCCCAGCGGTCGACGCCACGGTCGCTCACCGAATGGTTCTAGACGCCAACTGCGGAACTGCCGACGTCGCGGTCGGCATCTCCACTGACTCGCTGTCGAGCGACCTCGCGCGCCTCGAGGCAGTGCGCGACGCGATCGGACCCGCCGGCACCATTCGTTGCGGCGCTGGTGGGACGTGGGACGCCGATGGCGCGATATCGGCGATCCCGCTGCTCGACGAGGCCGCAGGCGGACTGGAATACGTCGAACGGTCCTGCCGCACCGTCGAGGAACACGCGACGGTTCGTCGGGGGGTGGACGTCCGCATCGCCGCCGACGAGTCGATCCGTCACGCTGCCGACCGCGTGGGCACGCCACTCAAGGATGTCGTCGACGTCGTCGTGCTCAGGTGCTTTCCGCTGGGCGGCGTCCGTCGCGCGCTCCGGGTAGCGGAACTCTGCGACATGCCCGCGGTCGTCTCGTCAACGACCGATACGACGATCGGGTTGTCCGCTGGCCTCGCCCTGGCAGGAGCGTTGCCGGAGTTGCCCTTCGCCTGCGGGCTCGGCACCAGGTTGCTGCTGTCCGGCGACGTCGTCGCCGACGGACGGTCGTTGGTTCCGGTGGACGGCTACCTCCCCGTGGCGCCGACGCCGCCGACACCCGATCCCGAACTCGTCGCGAGGTATCGCATGGTGGACCGCGCCGACATCGCGTGGTGGAGGGCACGACTCGGGGCACTGATCGACCCTGACCCGACGCCGCCGCGGACATCTTGACAGACTGTGCTCATGGCACAGATAACGATGCGTGGAAACCCCATCAATACAGTCGGCGAACTTCCGGCCGTCGGCGCCCCCGCCCCGAGCTTCTCCCTGACCGGCACCGACCTCGCCGCCGTCACCAACGAGTCGTTCCGCGATAAGGCCGTGTTGCTGAACATCTTTCCCTCGGTCGATACGCCGGTGTGTGCGACGAGCATCCGCACCTTCAACGAGCGGGCCGCCGCGAGTGGCGCCTCGGTGCTGTGCGTGTCGAAGGATCTGCCGTTCGCCCAGGCAAGGTTCTGCGGCGCAGAGAACATCGAGAACGTCACGACCGCGTCGGCCTTCCGCGACAGTTTCGGCGAGGACTACGGCGTCACCATCGCCGACGGTCCGTTCGCGGGCCTGCTCGGGCGCGCCGTCGTGGTGATCGGCGCCGACGGCAACGTGCTGTACACGGAACTGGTGCCCGAGATTGCCGAGGAGCCGAATTACGATGCGGCGCTTGCCGCAGTGAGTTAGCCCACGGCTCGGTAGGCGATCATCTCGCGCGAGAGAACGCGCCGGATCCGCGGCTCTCGGCTTGCCGCGAGAGCGAACACCGTGAGAAGCATCCAGCACGTCAGCGCACTTGCCAGGACGAGTGCGAAGGCGCCCCAGTCACCCGCGTCGAGCCTCGACGCTGCCGTGTACTTGGCCCACAGCTGCCAGTAGATCATCAGGTTCGCCGTCAGCCCGACACCGTAGGACACCGCGAACAGGAACAGGTAGGGCAGCCACGTGCCGTCGTGCAGCCTGGCCTTGATCGGTTCGTGTCGAAGCGGATAGAGCACCGACAGAACGTTGCCGAGACCCAGCCAGATGAAGACCATCGTCACCAGTTGGTCCACCATCGCCGTCGCGCTGCCGTGGGTGGTCGCCGCGAGGAAGACGATGACGGGCAATGCCGCAACGACGATGAGGGCGGCCATCGCGAGATTCTTCGCCACCAGGATCCGCCACATGCGTTCACCTCGCGACAGACCGTCACGCACCCGCTGCGCCTCGAAGCACAGAGCGTTCGTGCACACCACGCTGCCGACGACCGCCGAGAAGAGATACAGCGTGAGTTGGCCGAAGTCGTCGTAGCGGGCCACCCCGATGAAGTGATACCCCGTCACCATCGCCAAGCTGATCGCCAGGGAGATCGCCAGCCGGAGCAGGATCTTGCGCGGTTCGTCCACGAAGACGTGGCGCACTTCGTCGACGAAGCGCCTGCCGAGTTGAGCCAGCGAGTCCGCACGCAGAACGGCGGACCGACGCACCGCTCCCCGGCCCGCCTCCGCGGCCTCGACGTGGTGTGCCCGCGCCACGGCCAGGACCGCCTCGGCGACCGCGGCCCTTGCGAGGGCAACCGCGACGACGGCGTCAGCCCCCGCCTGCGCCGGCGTGCCGCTCACGTCGTCTTCCACTGAACTCGCCCCTGCGCGGTACTTCGCCCTTTCCAGCCACCGCGCCGAGGCGCGCGTCGCAGCGATGTCCTCCACCATCCCGTCTCGCACCAGCGCCGCTTCCGCACGGGCCTCGGCGACCACCGCGGTCAGCGCGCTGTCGTCGTCCCACTCCGCAGCAGCGGCCGCGGCATCGATCCGCCGCAGGGAGGCGGCCAGGAACCGCAGCTCGTCGAGCACCCCGACTTCACCGTCAGTGGTCATGGCGACAACTGAACCACCTTTTCGGCCTGCTGGCTGCCGGTCGGTGACGCCGAGGTCGTGATGAATTGCGTTGTCGCCGAACGCAGTGGCGATGACGACCGGCAGTGCCCGCGACCGACCCGTCGATGGCGCCCTTGACGGCGGCGCTGCCACGAGTGGTCGCTTGGGCGGTCGACC
>JAVHWG010000457.1:0-8920 GCA_032159965.1 Mycobacterium sp. | reverse complement strand
GTAGCGGTATACGCGTTCTGCAGGTCGTGGAAGTGGCGCAACCTTCCCGACGACGGTCACCCCGTGGCCGACAACACAATTCGGTTTGCCGCCGTCGCACAGCGCGCCGAGAAGTTCGTCGCGTTCTTGGCAATCCTGAGCACCGCAGCAATGATCGTGACTTTGATGGCTTCGGTACGCGCTTTCGTTCCGGTGCAAGCGCCGTGGCCATGGCTCACCAAAACCCTCGACTGGACGCTCACGATCGGCCTGTGGGCGTTGGCCGGAACCGGCATCCTCGTCATCGGACTCGCTGTGGGCGGTGCGATTACCGGCGGCGGGCGACCGCTCGGCCTGGTGTGGGATCTGATCTGCTTTCTGCCGCGTACCGGCCATCCGCTTGCGCCGCCCTGTTACGCCGAACGAGTCGTACCCGAATTGACTAATCGCTGCGGGGCCTGGTTCTCCAAGGACGAGGGTTGGAAGGTCGTGCTGTCCGCGCACAGTCTGGGGTCCGTGCTGGGCGTCGCGGTGATCCTGTCTCCAAAACTGACGTCCAACCTCCCGCAGACAGCTTTTCTGTCCTACGGCAGTCAGCTGCGCGCATACTTCGGCCGGATCTTCCCCGAGCTGCTCGGCCCCGCCGTGCTGGGTATTCCTCGTTGCCGCTCGAGCCGCCTGACAACTCCGGATCCGTGGGACAAAGAGGTGCAGTCGCCACTTGAATCGCCCGGCTTGGCGGACCCTTCTCCCGATTCAGTTCGCGGTCGCCTCAACCCGGAGTCGCCACGCTGGCGCAACCTTTGGCGACGGACCGATTACCTCGGCTTCCCCGTCTGGGGTTACTCAGCCGGGAACAACCCCATCGACCGCGTCGCCGACCAGGTGATTGCGGTCGGGTACCTCAACGAGATCCAAACCCACGGCGGTTACCCGCGGACCGATCAGTACCGCGCTGCCCTCAACCATCTCATCAACGAGCAACGGGTGGCCGGAATCGGCGGCCCGCCGAGCCCAATGACGTGATCCACCGGTAGGTGCGCCGCCCGCGAAAGGCCGAACCCCAATTGACGTTTCCGCAGAAATACGTGCGGGTACCCGCTTCCTACGCACGAGGAGGTTGGCGAGATGCCGTTATGGGGATGGTTTTTCCTTATTGCGTTGGTAGTACTGGCGGCCCTGGGACTCCTTTTGGCGTTCACGGGGATCGGCCGCAGGAAGACCAGGCTGCTCAAGCAGCAGTTCGGTCCGGAGTACGACCACACCGTCGACGAAGTCGGCGAACAGCGGGCCGCGGAAAAGGAACTCGCCGCACGCAAGCGCGAACGAAGCAAGCTCGACATTACCGAGCTTCCGCACGATGCGCGCGAGAATTACGCCGCGACCTGGCGCGCCGTGCAGATAAGTTTTGTCGACCAGCCGGCGAGCGCGCTTGTCGACGCCGACCGGCTCGTCTCCGAGGTTATGCGCGAACGCGGCTATCCCGTCGATGATTTCGAACGGCGAGCGGCCGACATCTCCGTCGACCACCCCGACATCGTCGAAAATTACCGGTCAGCTCACCGCATCTGTGAAGCGCAGGGCGAGGGCGATTCCGAGACCGAAGAGCAGCGCGAGGCCTTCGTGCATTACCGCGCACTCTTCGAGAAGCTGCTGGGACCCGCCGAGGACCCGACGGCGCACGACCTCGACTCGAGCGACGCAGTGGCAGAACACCCGTCGGCCGAACCGAGGCAGGCCCGCGCGTGATCACCCGCACCCAGCGACAGCTGAGCACGGCAGACCGACTACGCCCCCAGCGCCGGCCCGATGGTGGTGTTCCAGGACTCCTGCATCTCCGACTCGAAAAGTCCCCACGTGTGTGAGCCCTCCGGGCGGACAACGTAATTGATCGGCACCCCAGCTGCTGACGCGGAATCGGCGAACGCCCTGGTGCTGTCGTTGATGACGCCTTCGATGAAGCCGCCGGCGATATTCGGCCCGAACCCCTCGGGCAGACGGTCCACTGCGCCCACGCCGCCGGCCGACGCTGCCACATAGACAGCGGTGCCCTTCAGTTTCGAGACGTTCTTCGAAGGATCGTGCGCCACCCAATCAGGGCCGCCACCTGGCCCCCACATCGCTTCCGCGCTCTGCCCACCGCCGGAGAGCGTCAACGACACCTGCTGGACATTGTCCGACGGATTCAGCAGTCCGCTATACGAGCCGACGGCTCGGTACACGCCAGGTGCCTGAACGGCGTAATCCAGAGCCGTGCCGCCGGTGCTGGACAGGCCGCCGACGGCGTTCTTGCCGTTCGCGTTGTACTGCTTGTTGATCACCGGGGGCAGTTCTCGCGTCATGTACGTCTGGTATTGCTTGCCGGGATCGCTCACCCAGTTGGTCCACCAGCTGAACGGGCCGCCCAGCGGCGAGACGACATTCACGTTCTTGTTGGCGAAGAAGCCCTGGATGTCGGTCATCCCGAACCAGCTCTTGGTGCCCGGCGGACGGGGACCGTCGAGGTCGTCACCGCCGTCAATGCCGGGCAGCAGATACAACGTGGGAGCTCCCGTTCGAGGCGCTTTGAAGACGTCGTTGACGATGACGGTATTCATCGACGGGGAGTAGACCGACACCTTGTCCCAGCGATCGTTGACGTGCTGAATGTCGGTGATGTGAGCCGCATCTGCGGCAGCTACCGGAGCGGCAGCAACGGGAATCGACACGCAAACCAGCGCGGCGATTGGCACAACGGCGAGGGCGCGCAAACGTCTCAGGAGTTGGGTCACCGGCTGATTATGTAGATGAGGGAACCTTTAGGCAACCTTAAGGGCAGTGTGGCGTGCCGTGCGGATCATCTGTGTACCCGCTGAACGGCCGGGTGGTATCGACCGGCCAGCTCTAGGTAGTCACATCCACCGTGCTCGGCTCCGGATCCGGCTCGCGGACCGCGCCCTGCGCCTCGCTGCGGTTGATCCGAGCGCCGCCCCACGTCAGCCCCGCCACCACTAGCAGGGTGCACACCAGAACGATCAGGCAACCACCGACCCACAGGAAGGCCGGTGCTTCGGGATTGCGTTCACGCTGGAGGATGGTGATCTCCTGGGTGAACGGCCGTTTGATCGACGGCGTGGCCGGGATCTCCGGCTGCCCGATACCTGGGTCGGCGGGCAGGTACATGGGGATGGCGGTCAGCATCCGGCCGTCCTGCAACCGCAGCAGGGTCTTCCAGTTTCCCCACAGCGGGATCGGTTCGGTGGACTGATAGTGGCCTGGTCCAACCTTTTTCAGCCGATCTACGACCAGCCCCCGCTGATTTACCAGGCCGCCCTGCCACGACAGCGTCGACAGCCAGGCAGGATTGTCGCTGATGAGCGTGGGCGGACTGATCTGCACGTCGGCCGTCGCCATTCGCTTCTCGCCGCTGCCGGGGATGTCAGCCAGGGTGATGGTGGCACTGGCATTCGGCGGCACCGTGTATCGCAGCCCGTTCGCCGTAGCGCCGCCGATGGCCAGAACCAACAACGTCACCAGCCCGAGGCCGATGGCCCGGCTTGGAAGCCGCTGCCCCGTCAGCACCGACCCCAGCATGCCTCCGACAGCGCCCGCCAGAATGGCCACCGGCACCGCCATGGCGAGCCCCTCGCCATAGATGCTGGACGGCCACGGCGCGTGGTACACCGCGTCGATCCACAGCGACTCCAGCCACAACCCGACAGTGCCGATCAGCAGACCACTGACGGCGCCAAAGATGACGGGCCGCTTGAGAAGCGGTGTGAGCGCCAACAACTCGACCACCACGGCGGGACCCAGATAGAGCGGGAACCAGTTGATCGGCGCACCGAGAATCGGACCCACGACAAGAGCGACACCGCCTCGAAGCGCGATGGCGACCAATGCCGCCCCGATGGCGGCGCCTCTGCCCAGCATCATCCGGGCGGCAACCATCGCCACTGCCGATGCCGCGGCGATCAGCATGGGCTGGAACACCAGCCGGAATTGCGGGACACCGAAGTCGAACTCGATTTGGTACACCGACAGCCCGACCGCCAGGCCGCCGAACGCCAGGTATTGCATGAACTTCAAACCGAAGCCGTCCGGCGGCGCGTCCGGACCTGCCGCCTGCCGGCCTTCGTATTCCAGATACAGCGCTGAGATCGTGGACAGCCCGGCGCCGCCGATCATCATCAGGTGGGTTGGACCCCAGAGCGTGACGTCCTGTCCGAAGATGCGGTGCCATACATCGTCGAGGGGGAAGCCGATCAGCGCGTAGAGGCCGCATCCGGCCATCAGCAGGCCGCCGACGGGGGCGTACCAGTTGCGCGTGATGCGGACCGCGCTCGGACCGGGCTTGTCGAACGGCAACACCACGGCCACCGCGCCCGCGACGAACAGCAGGCCGAGCCCGATGACGATGAAGTAGTGCGCAGGATTGGCGAGAGGTCCGGGGTCACGGCCCTTGCCGATGTGCAAACTCACGTCCCAGATGAAGCCGAACAGGGCGGTAATCAGCGTCGTGGTGAATATCGCGATCGGAAGTGCGACCCACGGCGGGCGTTTGAACCTGCGACCGAACGCCTCCGCCACCGTGTTCAGCCAGGTGATCCGGTGGGTCCGGTGGGCATAACCCACCCACACCATTGCGGCACCAAGGACGAGGGCCACGACTGACAAGCCGATCACCTGGCCGATGGCGGCTCCTCCGCCCTCAGAACCGGCCGACTGGATGGACCCCGCCTCATTAGACAGAGAAGAAACACCACCGATCATTTCCCGCTCCCCGTGACGAAAATCTGATGCTGCACTGGCATAGCCCCGTGCAGTGTTACCCGTCCGTAGCCAATCGAATCAAACCCTTGCAACAAATTGGGTAATGCGCTGACTACCTGCCCTTCATGCGCACGGCAAACGACGATGGCCACGGATGAGAACCTAGTACCGCGGGTACCGAACTGGCTAGTCTTTGCTCGGTCCGGAGTCACCGCCCGAGGAATAGGCCCACGAGCCAAGGTGTTTCCTGCGGTCATGAGAGCATTCACGGATCAAGAGCGGCAGAACTTCCTCGCGGACAAGCACGTCGGCGTCTTGTCGGTGGCAGCAGACAACGGCCGCCCGCCCGCCAGCGTGCCGATCTGGTACGACTACACCGCCGACGGACTTATCCGAATCAATACGGGGGCGTCCTCGCGTAAGGCTCGACTGATCGAGCACGCCGGCGCGGTGACCCTGGTCGTCCAGCAGGAAGAGCCGCCCTACCAGTACGTGGTGGTAGAGGGCACCGTCGTGGACTCGAAGACTCCGGCGCCCCAGGAGGTGCGCGAGGCGATCGCTATCCGGTACCTCGGCGAGGAAGGCGGACGTGCCTTCGTCGAGGCGATGCGCAATGCGACGAGTGTGCTGTTCACGGTGCGTCCGGATCGATGGATCACAGCGGACTTTTCCGACGACGACACGGTGGCCGCCCACTAGCGACGCGACAGCCGCTTGACCTCGCCACGGTTGAGAACCTGATACCGCGGGTACCGGACTGACAAATCTTGACAAGCCCAGCTCAAGGAGCAGGACGTGACCCACAGCGACCCGCGAGGAGACGAGCGCGTATCGCCGGCCCCCGATCAACGAGCGCGACGGGACGAGCGCCCACGGACGCCCGACGACGATCCGTTCTACCTGCCCCCTGCGGGATACCAGCAGGCGATGCCCGGGACGGTCCTGCGGTCGCGCGAGGTGGAACTGGGCTTTCTGGGGCTGATCCGGCAGCGGCTCACCGCGACGCAGCTTCTCTACCGCAGCACCAATCTGCACGGTGATCCCGAAGTGGCCGTCACCACTGTGCTCGTGCCAGAGCGGCGTGATGCCGACCGGCCGTGTCCGTTGCTGTCGTACCAGTGCGCCATCGACGCAATGGCGTCGCGGTGCTTCCCGTCCTTTGCACTGCGGCGCGGCGCCAACCCGATCGGCGCTTTCGTCCAGTCCGAGTTCCTGCTGGTGTCGGCCGCACTCGCCGAGGGTTGGGCAGTTTCGGTGCCCGACCACGAGGGCTGCCACGGCATGTGGGGGTCACCGCGTGAACCGGGTTACCGGATTCTCGACGGTGTGCGTGCCGCGTTGCACTTCGAGCGCCTGGCTTTGTCACCGTCGGCCCCTGTGGGACTGTGGGGTTATTCGGGTGGTGGCTTCGCTTCGGCCTGGGCAGCCGAACTCGCCGCACAATACGCACCCGAGCTCAATGTGGTGGGGGCAGTTCTCGGATCGCCGGTGGGCAATCCCGAGAGCGTCGCGCGCCGGCTCAACGGCAGTTTCTTCGCCGGCCTTGCCGCGCTGATGATCGCGGCCCTGACTCACGTCTTCCCCGGCGCTCGGCAGGTGGTCGAGGATCATGCGACAGAGGACGGCAAGGCATTGCTCGACGAGTTGCAGACAATGACGACAGCCGCCGCGGTGTGGCGCTTACGCGGGATCGACATCAGCTCTTTCGTCGACATGTCAGCCGACGAGCTCTGGGACCTACCCGAAGTGCGGCACATCTTCGACGAAACCAAGCTCGGCAAGACGGCTCCGGTCGTGCCCGTGCTGGTTGTCCAGGCTGTGCACGACAACATCATCAGCGTCGAGGACATCGATGCACTCGTCGACACCTACACTTCGGGTGGCACATCAGTCACCTATCACCGCGACGGATTGTGCGATCACATTCTGCTGCATCCGTTGTCCGCGCCAATGACTCTGCGGTGGCTGCGTGAAAGGTTCGCCGGGCACTCTGTCAGCAAGCACCGAACTCGCACCAAGTGGCCGACCATGCTGAACCCCTCGACCTATCTGGGACTGCTCAAGTTGGGGGTCATTTCCGCAAAAGTGGCGACCGGGCGCTCTGTCGGGCGTCACCCGCTGTCCAAGGCGGACGCCGCATAGCCGATGACTGCCGTTTACCGCGCGCCGATGCGATCCCGCAGCGATGCGGTCGACCCGACGGCGACCATCGAGCGCGCCCTTCGACTCGGTCGTTGCGGCTTCGGTTCGCTGGTGAACAACCCCAGTGACGAGGATCGGCTGGCACGCCGGATCGATCGCTTCGCCGAGGTCGACGACGGCTCATTCGTGTGGACCCGCGACGCGGACGGGCTGTTCTGGCTGGGCCGTGTCTGCGGGCCGTACTTCTATGACTCCGACTCCGACGCCGCGTCTGTTGATTTGACGTACGTTCGGCCCTGCGACTGGCTGCCCGAGCCGCTGATCGAGCAGAACGTGCCCGCCGCCGTCGTCGCGACGTTCTCCCGTGGTGGCCGCAACTTCCAGCAGACACATCATCCGTCGGTCGGTCGGGAAACCCAGCGGATCTGGGACGCGTACGCAGGGTGACGTCACGGTGGCGCGTGCCGGCGTGAGGGCCTCCGAACGGGCAGCCCGGCCGCGGCACGTATCTGCCGAAGTGCAGCGGAGTCGTCGAGGTCGGGAAAAATGTAGTGGCTCAACGCAGTTCGCGCGACCGCACCAGCGACATCACTGACCGGCGCCATGAGCCTGAGCTTGTCGTCTTGTGTGCACTCGCCGAGGACGGTCGCGAGAGCGGTGGTCATCATCGGCAGAACCTGCGCCATCTGGTTCTGGGCGAAGCCAGGCTCGAGGTCGACGAGACCGCGGGGCGGCTGCTCTTTCAAGAAGGTCACCACGACGTCGAGTGCAGCTTCAAGCCGGTCGACACCGTCGGTGCCGGAGACGGCCTCGTCCATCGCCTCGTTGAAACGCCGGTACTCGTTCTTGCCCAATGCGTCGATCAGTTCCTCTTTCGACTGAAAGTAGCGGTAGACCGTGGGCCGCGAAACGCCCGCCGTCACCGCCACGTCCGTGAGGGACAACCTGCGGGCGCCGTTTCGGAGGACCAGTTTGCGGGCCGCATCGAGAATGCGCTCGGCCAGATCCTTCGGATCTGACCTGGACGCGCGCTGTTCGGATTTGGGCACGGGGTCAGTCTCAGTTCAGGCGGCCGAGTTCACGCAGCCACGGGATGAGCAGACGCAGCCCGTCGTCAAAGGACATCGGGTCGTACCCCAGACGCCGGTTCGTGAGATTCTCCTTCGGCCTCGGCGGCCGCGCATCTTTCGCCGCCGCAGCAGCGATGGCCATCAAGGTCGGACCGAACTCGGCGGTGAGCCCCTCCGGATCCGAGCGGTAGTCGAGATCCTCTACGCGGTGGTCGATCCCGGCGATCTCGCACGCGCGGTTGATCCCGGCCGCCGTGCTGATGTTGGCATCCTCCTGCCCGATCAACAGGTAGCGTTCCCCGGGAGCTCCTTGGTCGAGGGCAGCGATTGCGCCACGGGCGACGTCGGCTCCTGCCACCCATGTGACCGGAAATGCCAGATAGCGCTTGATTCGTCCGCGCATGCCCGCCAACAGGACACGGTTGAAACTGGTGCGGTGCAAAGCGCGGTCGGCCACCAGCGCGGGTCCGAAGATAGCGCCCGGGTGACAGGTGAGCACATCCTCTCCGGCGCCAGCACGCTCGTGGGCATCGAGGAAGGCCGCCAACTTCGTCACGGTGTACGGATCATCGGGCGGATTCTCGAGCACGGGTGCTTCCTCAAACGGAAGCTCGGTGGTCAGGTCCAGGAACGTAGCGGTGCTCAGCGCGACAGCTCGGCGCATCCCGGTGGCCTTGGCCGCGTTCAGCACGTTGGTGGTGCCGAACTGGTTGACCGCCCTGAAATCGCCGATGTCCTGGCTGGCGCCGCCTAACAGGGCGGCGCAGTGAATCACCGCTTCGGCCCCTTTCGCGGCGCGAAGCACGTCGTCGGCGTCGGTGATGTCGCCGCGAATGAGCTCGACGCCGACGTCCGCCAGCGCGGTGGCCTGGTCCGGGTTACGCACAAGCGCGCGGACGTGGTCGCCGCGTTCGACCAATTGCTCGCAGACGTTGGCGCCAGTCTGCCCCGTACCGCCTGTCACAAAGATCGTGTTC
>JAVHWG010000455.1:0-6232 GCA_032159965.1 Mycobacterium sp. | reverse complement strand
TCGTGAACTACAACCTTCGCGGTTCGCAGTACGCGATCGCCGGCACGGTGCGCGGCTTGGAGGCACTCGAGGCCGAGGTGGACCGTCGACGCGAAGTCACCGGCGGGAAAAGATCTTTCATCTTGGTACCCGGCATCGACGTGCCGTTCCACTCGTCTGTGCTGCGGGTCGGCGTTCCGGAGTTCCGTCGCTCGCTGGAACGGGTGATGCCGCGCGGCAGCGATCCCGAACTGGTCGTGGGCCGCTACATCCCTAACCTCGTGCCGCGGCCGTTCACCCTCGACCGGGACTTCATCCAGGAGATCCGCGACCTCGTACCCGCAGAACCCCTGGACGAGATCCTGGCCGATTACGACACCTGGCGGAACGAGCGTCCAGAAGAGTTGTGCCGCAAGGTCGTCATCGAACTGCTCGCATGGCAGTTCGCCAGCCCGGTGCGCTGGATCGAGACGCAGGACCTTCTGTTCACCGAGGAGGCCGCTGGCGGACTCGGCGTGGAGCGGTTCGTCGAGATCGGTGTCAAGTCGGCACCGACGGTGGCCGGACTCGCCCAGAACACGCTGAAGCTGTCCGAATTCGCGCACAGCACAGTCGAAGTCCTCAACTCCGAGCGTGACGCCCCGGTGCTGTTCGCCACGGACACCGATCCGGAGCCTGCGGAAATCGAGGAGGCTTCCGAAAGTCCGGTTGCTGCGGTCGATTCCGCTGCAGCTGCTGCGCCGGCTCCCGCGGCGCCGACTGCCAGCCCCGGAGCGCCACGCCCCGACGACATCGGGTTCGACGCCTCTGACGCCACTTTGGCGTTGATCGCGTTGTCGGCCAAGATGCGAATCGATCAGATCGAGCAGCTCGACTCCATCGAGTCCATCACCGACGGCGCATCGTCGCGGCGCAACCAGCTGCTCGTCGACCTCGGCTCGGAGCTGAACCTCGGTGCGATCGACGGAGCGGCCGAGGCCGACCTCGCGAGCCTGCAGTCGCAGGTGACCAAGCTGGCCCGGACGTACAAGCCGTTCGGTCCGGTGCTGTCCGACGCGGTCAGCGACCAGCTGCGCACGGTGCTCGGCCCGTCGGGCAAGCGCCCCGGCTACATCACCGAACGCGTCCGCAAGGCCTGGGAACTGGGCGACGGCTGGGCCAAGCATGTGACGGTCGAGGTCGCGCTGGGCACTCGCGACGGCAGCAGCGTGCGCGGCGGCGATCTCGGTGGCCTGCACGACGGTGCGCTGACCGACGTCGCATCGGTCGACAAGGCGATCGACGCGGCAGTGGCCGCCGTGGGCGCCCGCAGGGGTGTCGCGGTCGCGCTGCCCTCCGCGGGCGGCAGCGGCGGCGCCACCGTGGACGCGGCCGCGCTCAGCGAGTTCACCGAGCAGATCACCGGACGTACGGGCGTACTCGCCAACGCGGCCCGGCTGGTGCTCAACCAGCTCGGCCTCGACGATCCGATCGCGACGCCGTCAACGGCCACCGACGCCGAACTGATCGACCTGGTGACCGCTGAGCTCGGCGCCGACTGGCCGCGATTGGTCGCCCCGGTGTTCGACAGCCGGAAGGCCGTCGTGTTCGACGATCGCTGGGCCAGCGCCCGCGAGGATCTGGTCAAGATCTGGCTGATGGACGAGGACCAGGTCAACGCCGAATGGCCGGCGCTGGCAGAGCGTTTCGAGGGCGCCGGACACGTGGTCGGCACCCAGGCCGGCTGGTGGCAGGGCAAGGCGCTGGCCGCGGGCCGCAACCTGCACGCTGCGCTGTTCGGGCGCGCCGCCGCCGGGGCCGAGAATCCCGGCAAGGGTCGCTACAACAATGACGTCGCGGTGGTGACGGGCGCCTCGAAGGGGTCGATCGCCGCCTCAGCGGTGGCCCAGCTGCTCGGTGGTGGAGCGACGGTGGTCGCCACCACGTCGAAGTTGGACGACGCGCGGTTGGCCTTCTACCGCAACCTGTACCGCGACAGCGCCCGCTTCGGTGCGACGCTGTGGGTGGTGCCCGCCAACATGGCGTCCTACTCCGACATCGACGCGCTGGTCGACTGGATCGGCAACGAACAGACGGAAAGCCTCGGTCCGCAGTCCATTCACATCAAGGACGCGCAGACGCCGACATTGCTGCTGCCCTTCGCGGCACCCCGGGTGTCCGGCGATCTGTCAGAGGCAGGTGCGCGCGCCGAGATGGAGATGAAGGTGCTGCTGTGGGCCGTGCAGCGGCTGATCGGCGGACTCTCGTCGATCGGTGCTGAGCGTGACATCGCCTCGCGTGTGCACGTGGTGCTTCCCGGGTCGCCGAACCGCGGCATGTTCGGTGGTGACGGTGCCTACGGCGAGGCGAAGTCCGCGCTCGACGCGGTGGTGACGCGCTGGAAGGCCGAGTCGTCGTGGGCGCAGCGGGTGAGCCTCGTGCACGCGCTGATCGGCTGGACGCGGGGTACCGGGCTGATGGGCCACAACGACGCCATCGTCAGCGCAGTCGAAGATGCAGGCGTCACAACGTATTCCACCGACGAGATGGCTGCGATGCTGCTGGCGCTGTGCGACCCGGAGTCCCGGGTGGCGGCATCGCGCGAGCCCCTTCACGCCGACCTGACCGGTGGTCTCGGCGATGCGCAACTCGACATGGCCGAGCTCGCAGCTACCGCACGCGAGGAGATGTCGAGCGACGCTGCCTCCGCACCAACGGAGGACGATGCGACGACCATCGCCGCGCTGCCGTCGCCCCCGCGCGCCGCAGCGACGGCGCCGCCACCTGCCTGGGACGACCTGGACGTCGACCCGGCCGATCTGGTGGTGATCGTGGGCGGCGCGGAGATCGGGCCGTACGGCTCGTCGCGGACACGGTACGAGATGGAGGTCGACGACGAGTTGTCGGCGGCAGGGGTACTCGAGCTGGCGTGGACCACAGGCCTGATCACCTGGGAGGACGACCCGAAGCCCGGCTGGTACGACACCGAATCCGGTGAGCTCGTCGACGAGGCGGAGCTGGTCGAGCGGTATCACGACACGGTCGTGGACCGCACCGGCATTCGCGAGTTCGTCGACGACGGCGCGATCGACCCTGAGCATGCGTCGCCGCTTCTGGTGTCGGTGTTCCTCGAGAAGGACTTCACGTTCGTCGTGTCCTCGGAGGCGGACGCCCGCGCGTTCGTCGAGTTCGACCCGGAGCACACCGTCGCCACTCCGTTGCCCGACGGCACCGACTGGCAGGTCACCCGCAAGGCAGGCACCGAGATTCGGGTGCCGCGAAAGACCAAGCTGTCGCGCACCGTCGGCGGTCAGATACCCACCGGATTCGACCCGACCGTCTACGGCATCACGCCGGACATGGCCAGCTCGATCGACCGGGTCGCACTGTGGAACATCGTCGCGACCGTGGATGCGTTCCTGTCCTCGGGGTTCACGCCGACCGAACTGATGCGCTGGGTGCACCCGAGCATGGTGGCCAGCACGCAGGGCACCGGCATGGGCGGTATGACGTCGATGCAGACGATGTACCACGGCAACCTGCTCGGCCGGAGCAAACCCAACGACATCCTGCAGGAAGTGCTGCCGAACGTCGTGGCGGCGCACGTGATTCAGAGCTACGTCGGCAGCTACGGAGCGATGGTCCATCCTGTCGGCGCCTGCGCCACCGCGGCGGTGTCCGTCGAGGAGGGTATCGACAAGATCCGTCTCGGCAAGGCGGAGCTGGTGGTGGCCGGCGGCTTCGACGACCTGACGCTGGAGGCGATCATCGGCTTCGGCGACATGGCCGCCACCGCCGACACCGAGATGATGCGGGGCCGGGGTATCAGCGACGCGCGGTTCTCACGCGCCAACGACCGGCGTCGGCTCGGCTTCGTCGAGTCGCAGGGCGGCGGCACCCTGCTTCTCGCCCGCGGTGATCTCGCCGTCAAGATGGGTCTTCCGGTGCTGGCGGTGGTGGCGTACGCGCAGTCATTCGCCGACGGTGTGCACACGTCGATCCCGGCGCCCGGCATGGGGGCGCTGGGTGCAGGCCGGGGCGGCAAGCAGTCACAGTTGGCGCGCTCGCTGGCCAAGCTGGGCGTCGGCGCCGACGACATCGCGGTGATCTCCAAGCACGACACGTCGACGCTGGCGAACGATCCGAACGAAACGGAGTTGCACGAGCGGCTCGCCGAGTCGCTGGGCCGCTCCGACGGCGCACCGCTTTTCGTGGTGTCGCAGAAGAGCCTGACCGGCCACGCGAAGGGTGGCGCTGCGGTCTTCCAGATCATGGGGCTGTGCCAAATTTTGCGCGACGGGGTGGTACCGCCCAACCGCAGCCTGGACTGCGTCGACGACGAGATGGCCAGTTCCGCCCACTTCGTGTGGCCGCGTGAAGCCCTGCGGCTGGGCGAGAAGTTCCCGCTCAAAGCCGGGCTGGTCACCAGCCTCGGGTTCGGGCACGTGTCCGGGCTGGTGGCGCTGGTGCATCCGCAGGCGCTGCTCGCGGCGCTGAACCCAGCCGAACGCGCGGACTACAAGGTTCGCGCCGACGCGCGGGTGGTGGCGGGCCAGCGGCGACTGGCCTCGGCGATCGCCGGTGGTCGCCCACTGTACGAACGTCCGGCCGACCGCAGGTTCGACGATCACAGTCCGGAGCGGGCACAGGAGGCCGCGATGTTGTTGGATCCGGCGTCGCGCCTCGGCGACGGCGACGTGTACACGCGATAACGTGCTGGCATGTCGATAGTCGGGCTGGGGATCGATCTGGTCTTCATCCCCGATTTCGCTGAACAGATCGGCCAGCCCGGAACGGTGTTCGCCGAGACGTTCACGCCGGGTGAGCGCCGTGATGCCGCCGACAAGAGTTCCTCTGCCGCAAGGCATCTCGCTGCCCGGTGGGCGGCTAAGGAGGCGGTGATCAAGGCCTGGTCGGGATCGCGGTTCGCCCAGCGGCCGGTGCTGCCCGAGGGAATCCACCGTGACATCGAGGTCGTCACGGACATGTGGGGCAGGCCGCGGGTGCGACTCAGCGGGGCGATCGCCGAACATCTGGCCGACGTGATCATTCACGTGTCGCTCACCCACGAAGGTGACACCGCGGCGGCCGTGGCGGTGCTGGAGACTTCCTAGCCGCGCGCCAACAGGCAGGCGCACTAACCTCGAAGCCATGAGCGATCTAGTGGAGCGGGTGCGCGACGTCCTGCCCGGGGTGCGGCGCGACCTGGAAGACCTGGTGCGCATCGAGTCCGTATGGGCCGACCCGGCGCGACGCAGCGACGTGCAGCGCAGCGCGCAGGCGGTCGCAAACCTGTTGTCGGCGGCCGGATTCGACGATGTCGAAAGCGTCGCCGAGGGCGGTGCCCCGGCAGTGATCGCACGTTATCCAGCACCGCCGGGCGCGCCGACGGTGTTGCTGTACGCGCACCACGACGTGCAGCCCGAAGGTGATCACGACCAATGGGAAACGCCTCCCTTCGAGCCGACCGAACGCGACGGCCGCTTGTACGGACGTGGCACTGCTGACGACAAGGCCGGTATCGCAACGCATTTGGCCGCGTTCCTGGCACACGGCGGTAAGCCGCCGGTGGGGATCACAGTGTTCATCGAGGGCGAGGAGGAATCCGGGTCGGACTCGTTGCCCCGGCTGCTCGATGTTCATCGCGACAAGTTGGCGGCCGACGTGATCGTGTTGGCCGACTCCAGCAACTGGAGCACCGAGGTGCCCTCGCTGACGGTGTCACTTCGCGGGTTGGCCGACTGCGTCGTGGAGGTCGCGACGCTCGAGCACGGATTGCACTCAGGCATGTGGGGCGGGGCAGTGCCCGATGCGCTGATGGCGTTGACGCGCCTGCTCGCGAGCCTGCACGACGACGACGGCAACGTCGCGGTCGCGGGCCTACATGAAGGCACGGCGGCCAATGTGGACTACACACCCGAGCAGGTACGCCGGGAAACCGGACTGCTCGACGGTGTCACCGAGATCGGCAGCGGTACCGTGCCGCAGCGGGTGTGGGCGAAACCCTCGATCACGGTGATCGGAATCGACACCACGCCGATCGACGAGTCCTCCAACACGTTGATGCCGCGAGCGAGGGCCAAGGTCAGCTTGCGGGTGGCGCCCGGCGGAAACGCGAGGGAGCACCTCGACGCGCTGACCCGCCACCTCGAGTCGCACGCTCCGTGGGGTGCACGCGTCACGGTCACGCCCGGAGACGTCGGCGAGCCGTACGCCGTCGATGCCGAAGGGCCGGTCTACGACGCCGTGCGGGCCGCCTTCCGGCAGGCGTGGG
>JAVHWG010000444.1:0-3559 GCA_032159965.1 Mycobacterium sp. | reverse complement strand
CGGAACCGCCGCCCGTCGTACGCCATGACGAGGGCGAATGTCGGCTTGTCCACCACGCTGTAGATGCCCGCGCTGCCGTCCGGGCGACGGATGTCGTCCTCGCGAAGGACCATCCACTGGTTCCGGTAGATCTCGCGCGATGCGATTGTTTCGATGAAAGCCACGCCGCCAGTATCGATGCCCGGTCCGCGAGTAGCCTCGCTGGCGTGCTGTTGGCATCGCTGAATCCCGCCGCGGTGGCGGCGGGCGCCGACCTCGCCGACGCGGTCAGGGTCGGCGACATGTCGCTGTCGCGCAGCGACTTGGTAGGCGCCGCAACCTCGGTGGCTGAACGTGTCGGTGGAGCCAGCCATGTGGCCGTGCTGGCCACGCCGACTCCCGCGACCGTGCTGGCCATCGCCGGTTGTCTCATCGCCGGCGTCCCCGTGGTACCGGTGGCCGCCGACGTCGGCGAAGCCGAGCGCCGCCACATCGTCACCGACTCGGGCGCGCAGGCCTGGCTGGGTGAGGCACCAGTGGAAACCGAGGGTCTTCCACACATACCGGTGCGGCTGCACGCGCGTTCCTGGCACCGCTATCCGGAACCGTCGCCGGACGCGACCGCGCTGGTGATGTACACCTCAGGCACCACCGGACCGCCGAAGGGTGTGGTGTTGAGCCGCCGGGCGGTCGCCGCGGACATCGACGCGCTGGCCGAGGCGTGGCAGTGGACGCCCGACGACACCCTGGCGCACGGATTGCCGCTGTTCCATGTACACGGGCTCGTTCTGGGGTTGCTCGGTTCGCTGCGGATCGGCAACCGGTTCGTGCACACCGGGAAGCCGTCACCCGACGGGTATGCACGTGCCGGCGGCACCATGTATTTCGGAGTGCCGACGGTGTGGTCGCGTATCGCCGCCGATCGCGCCGCGGCGCAGGCCCTACGCGGGGCAAGGCTGCTGGTGTCCGGCAGTGCGCCGCTGCCCGTGCCGGTGTTCGACAAGCTCGCCTCGCTCACCGGACATCAACTGATCGAGCGATACGGCAGCACTGAGTCGCTGATCACACTGAGTACCCGCCCCGATGGCGAACGCCGGCCGGGCTGGGTGGGACTGCCGCTTGCAGGGGTGACGACGCGACTGACGGACGACGACGGCGCACCTGCCGCACACGATGGAGAAGCGGTCGCGCGCTTGGAGATTCGCGGACCGATGTTGTTCGACGGGTACCTCGGCCGCCCCGAGGCGACGTCGAATGCGTTCACCGAGGACGGTTGGTACCGCACGGGGGACGTCGCAGTGATCGACGGTGACGGCATGCACCGCATCGTCGGACGGGAGTCCACCGACCTGATCAAGTCCGGCGGCTACCGAGTCGGTGCCGGCGAAGTGGAGACCGCGCTGCTGGGCCATCCTGACGTCGCAGAAGCGGCGGTCGTCGGGCTCCCCGACGACGACCTCGGTCAGCGCATCGTCGCGTTCGTCGTCGGCGCTGCCACCCCCGATGACCTGATTTCCTTTGTCGCACAGCAACTCTCCGTGCACAAGCGGCCACGAGAGGTGCGAATCGTGGACGCGCTACCGCGCAACGCAATGGGCAAGGTCCTCAAGAAGGAGCTCACCACGTGGGACTGAAGTTCGACGAGATCTGTATCGACGCTGCCGATCCGACATCGCTGGGACGGTGGTGGGCCGAGGTCTTGGGGTGGCGGCACGAAGTCGACGACGACGGAGACGTTGCGCTGTGGCCGCCCGCCGGTTCCGGGCCGCCGTGGCTGTTCATTCGCGTCGACGACAAGCGGATCGTCAAGAATCGCATCCATCTCGACTTCAGGCCCGACGATCAGCGGGCCGAGGTCGAGCGGTTGCTGAACATGGGTGCGCGCCACGTCGACATCGGCCAGGGCGAGCAGACCTGGGTCGTGCTTGCCGACCCCGAAGGCAACGAGTTCTGCGTGCTCGCCGCGCACACCGACTGACCCTCGTCCGCGAGTCCGCTCGCGGAAACGCTAGTTGGCGTGCAGTTCCTCGTTCAGCGCGATGCCCTGCCCGTCGCGTGAGATCACCTCGACCGCGCCGGTCACCGAATTGCGCCGGAACAACAGGTTGTCGGCGCCGGCCAGTTCGCGCGCCTTGACGGTCTTGCCGTCGGCCGTCGTGACCTTCGTGCCCGCGGTCAGATAGAGCCCGGCTTCGACCACGCAGTCGTCACCCAGCGGAATGCCCAGCCCCGCGTTCGCGCCGAGCAGGCAGCGTTTGCCGATCGAAACCACTTCTGTCCCACCGCCTGACAGTGTCCCCATGATCGACGCGCCGCCGCCGACGTCGGACCCGTCGCCGACCACGACGCCCGCCGAGATGCGCCCCTCCACCATCGACACGCCCAGGGTTCCGGCGTTGTAGTTGACGAAGCCCTCGTGCATGACCGTCGTTCCGGACGCGAGATGTGCGCCCAGACGGACCCGGTCCGCGTCGGCGATCCGCACCCCGGTGGGGATGACGTAGTCGACCATTCGCGGAAATTTGTCGACCCCGTAGACGGCGACCGGCGCGCGTCGGCGCAGCCGCGCACGTACTGCTTCGAAATCGTCGACGGCGCACGGGCCGTGGTTGGTCCACACGACGTTGGCCAGCACGCCGAAGATGCCGCTGAGGTTGGCCTCGTGCGGCTTGATGAGCCGATGAGACAGCAGGTGCAGCCGCAGGTATGCGTCGTAAGCATCATCGGGCGGCTGGTCCAGTGCGCCGATGACCGTGCGGATCAACACGGTTTCCACCCTGCGGTCCTCGTCGCGCCCGGCGAGTTCGGCGAAGTCGGCGGGTACTTCGGCGACGGACAGGCGCGCAGTGCCCGCCTCGTCGTCGACGTTGAGTTCCGGTGCGGGGAACCACGCGTCGAGCACCGTCCCGTTCTCGGTGATTGTGGCCAGTCCGACGCCTGCAGCAGAAGTCACGGGGCTTGAGGGTAGTCGACTACCGTGGGATTCCGTGGGGCTGGATCTTCGGGGCGACCCGATCGCGCTGACCGCCGCGCTCGTCGACATCCCGAGCGAGTCGCGGCAGGAGGCACGCATCGCGGACGAGGTCGAGGCGGCGCTGCGTGAACAGACCACTGGTTTCGAGGTGATCCGCAACGGAAACGCCGTGCTGGCCCGCACCCAACGGGGACTGCCGACGCGGGTGCTGCTGGCAGGTCACCTCGACACCGTCCCGATCGCCGGCAACGTGCCCAGCCGCCGGGACGGTGAGGAACTGCACGGCTGCGGCACCGTGGACATGAAGTCCGGCGACGCGGTCTTCCTTCACCTGGCTGCCACGCTTGCCGACCCGGCGCGTGACCTGACACTGGTGTTCTATGACTGCGAGGAAATCGAGGCCGCCGCAAACGGTTTGGGCCGCATCGAGACCGAGCTTCCGGAGTGGCTCGACGCCGACGTCGCCATCCTGGGCGAACCGTCCGGCGGTTTCATCGAGGCGGGCTGCCAGGGCACTCTGCGGGTTGTGTTGACCGCCAACGGCACTCGTGCCCACTCGGCCCGGGCGTGGATGGGCGACAACGCCATTCACAAGCTCGGTGCAGT
>JAVHWG010000400.1:0-5805 GCA_032159965.1 Mycobacterium sp. | reverse complement strand
TAACCGACTCCGTTTTGTCCAGTGAACTTGCCGCCGACGTCCCGACCGTCCCCACGGTTGACTCCCTCGCCGGCGTAGCCGGTCCGGGCGTGCATCACCACCACGCTGTTCTCGGCGGCCTGCTGGCTCAGATCGATGGCCCCGCCGCCGCTCAGCACGGCGCCGCCGGCAACCATCGCTCCGCCGACGACGTTGGCGGGAACGCCGACGATCGCACCGACACCGGTGGCGTCGGCCATTACGCCGCCGGCGAAAAGCGGCGCGCCGGCATCCATCAGGAGCGCCCCGCCCGCGATCGCCGCGACGTCGAGAGGGTTGTGCAACGCCGCGTTGCCCAAGCTCGCACCCGCGTTGACGACGTCGGCCAACACGTTGTAGGCAGCGTCGCCGAAGTGCTGGAGCTCCATGGCCGCCCAGCTGCCCATCGCCGACATGATCGCCTCGGCTGCCGCGACTATCGGCCTCAGCAGCGTGGCCAGCGCATCCACTTCTTGCTTGAAGGTGTTCAGGATGACGCGAATGTCGTTGGCGATCTTCTGCAGCTCGTCCTGGTCGGCTCCGGTGATCAGATCGATGATTTCGTTGATCGGCGTCATCGGGTTCATCACGCGGGAGAGCAGGTCGATGATCGCGGCATGCGTGGCGTCGATCTGGTTGGCGTAACTGACCAGGTTCGAAGCCATCGTCGTGGTCTGCGTGAACAACATCGTCGAATTGCTCGCGGTGCTCGCGATTGCGCTGCAGATCTGACCGGCCTCGGGCATCTGCTGAGCCGAGACCACCGAGAGGGAGCCGAACTCGCCCCCTTCCATGCCGAGGAAGGCACTGCCCGCCGTCGACCATGCCAGCGCGGCGGCGCGCAGCCGGGCGGAATCCCCATTGGGCCAGACCATTCCGACCAGCGGCTGGATCAGCCACCATCCGGGCGGGGCCAAACCCCCGACACCTCCTTGCGCCGACGGGGGCAGCTTCGCGCTGGTCGTCTCCGTCGCCTGCGGGGTCGGAAGCGGGCTGGCAGCGGCCCCGCCGACGTTGGAGGCGACCTCGGCCTTGCTGTAGTTCGAGGCGCTCATGCGGATGCCGTCGCCAATTCGGTTGGCGCCGTTGGTCAACTCCACCATGGCCTCGACCAGAGACTTGGCCGAGGTGTCGTACTGACGACCGTGGACGATCCCTGCCGGGTCGTTGCCACACATGCCCGCGCTGGCGGTCAGGGCGCCGGAAAGCGCTGCGACCGCCGCGACGAGATCCTTGCCGGCGGCGAGAAGGGACGTGCCGGCGCCGTCAAGCGCCGTGGGATCGACTGCGAGAGGCGGCATCTGAACGCGTGGTCAGGACCACATCGACGCGTTCGCGGCGATCGCGGCGGTGTAGTTGTGGTGAGCGCGATCTCCTGCGGTCTTCAACCTGCCCAGCGCCTCGCGCATCGTCTTCGCACCCTCGGTCCAGCGCCGGTGTGCTTCGGCGTGGGCCGCGGCGGCCTGCCCCGACCAGTCGGCGTGCAGGTTGGCGACCACGGCGTCGACCTCGGCGAGCATCGACTCGACGTGCTGCTCGAACGCCGACATCCTCGCCACCGCGTCAGCCAACGCCTCGGGGTCGACGCGAAAGGCCCCACTCACTGGGCAACGCTCCGGACCGCAGCGGCCGACGCTTGTTCCCGCGAAGCAAAGTCGTGCGCAGCCTGGCCGAGCAGTTCGGCCAGCATGGACAGACCGAGATGCACCTGATCGGCGCCGCTGTGCCACTGGCGCCAGATGTCCTCGTAGGCCGCACCGGACGCGCCGCGCCACCAGTCGAGGGTGTTCGTCACCTCCGCGTCCAGAGCCCTGAGGCCCTCGCTGAAGTTCTCCGCACCGCGGCCGAGCATTTCCGACACCCGCAGCAACTCGTCAGGGGACGCACGCAACATCGAGGAATCGCTCACGATGATCTCGCTTCGATCGAGGAGTTTTCTCCGAGCCTACCGAGGCGGCGGTGGGGGTTCGTGCGCGAATTCAGCCCGGAAGCACCGGCACCGCTCCGGGAATCATCAGCACACGCACCTCGACCCAGCGCTGTTGGTTCTCCGCGGCGCTGCTCGAAAGCTGAAGGACCCCACGCTGATCGGCTACGTAGACCGTCGACGGATTCGCCGCGACAGTCGACACAGGCGCGAGCACGTTCTGGCTGGGGGCGTCGGAGTTGACCCCGTCGAGATTGACATAAGACACCGGGTGCGCGGCATCGTTGCGGCCGACGACGATGTCGTCACCGGTGCGCCAGCACAGCGACACCACCGATGAGCCGAGCCCGAACCCCAGTCGGCGTGGATAGGTCAACGCGTACTCGCCCGCCGGTGTCTGCTCGACGGTCGCCAGGATCACCTGCCCGTTGATCACCATCGCCGCTCGCGTGCCGTCGCGTGAGAGCTGCAGTTCGGCGATCGGCCCCGGGAACCTGGTGGTCACCGCCGCCGCGTCGACCGGGATTCGGGCCGGCTGCCCGGATGCGGCTTCCTGGATCACCCGCACCACGTTGGCGCCGTCGATCACCACCCACACCGCGTTGTCGAGCGACCAGGTCGGGCGGCTGACCACCCGGCCGTCGGTGGCCTCGACCGCAACACCGCCTGCGGGACCGATCCACAGCGACGCGGCCGCGTCGGGCTGGCCGCCGCGCAGCGACACCACCGAGGCCACATCCCGGCCGGTGCGCGACAGCGTCGCGGCCCGCTGGTCGGGCATCTGGCCGAACGCACCCGGCATCCGCGGCGCATTGTCACCGCTCACGGACACCACGGACCCACCCACCAACGCATGCACGCCGGCCGCGGCGCCGTCGTCCGCACCGGGATCGGTGGACGCTACGTCGGTGGCCTCCCAGCCGTTGGCGAACCTGTCGTCGAGCGCGGCACCGTCGGCGTTTATCACGTACGGTCCGGAGATCCCGGCCCGCGCGAACGTCCAAATAATCTGGGCCGCAACCAGTTGCCGACTGTGCGGATCAGTTGTCGACAGTCCTTCGAGTTCAACGCGCGCACCGCCGTATCCGCGGCCGATCCCGGTCTTGCCGCCGTCGGCCCGCGTCACCGGCCCACGCAGTCGTAGCGGCGAGGCGAGCATGTTGCGCACCGACTTGGCCATCTCCGGTCGCGGCCCGGCGGTCAGCTTGCTCATCAGTTCCGTTGGCAGCTGGTCGGAATCGGACACCGCGACATAACGCGGATCCGGCACGACGGTCTTGCCCGTCGGGTCCGCGAAGTAGAGCGTGTTGCGCTTGTAGGTCGCCTGGAACTGCTGCCAGTCGAGGAACACTCCGTTCGGTAGCCGGTCGATGCGCCACCCGCCGCCGGTCTTGACCAATTCGATCGGCCCGGGGTCGGGCAACGCGCCTTCGCCTGTCTCGAACACGCCGACGTCGGACAGCGATCCCAGGATGTCGGCCCGCATACTCACCGAAACCCTTTGAGCGCTGCGGGTTTCGACGAACACCACGTTATCGATCAACAAGGACTTGCCGGCGTCGTCCCATCCCTTCGACGCTGAATCGGTAAGGAACTGCCGCGCGGCCAGGTGCCTGCTCGCGGGGTCGGCGGTGGCCTTGAGGAACTCGCGCAGCAGGATGTCGGGATCCATCGCCGGTGTCGGTTTGGGCAGACTCGGGGGGGCCGAGCGTTCGACGGTCCCGATGGCCTGCGGCGCCGACGACGACGGCACGCCCGCACACCCCGATACGGCCAGCACAATCGCAAGCACCGGGGCGGCCAGTGCCCCGAGGCGCCTCACCGGCTTTCCGCCGGTTCCCGCTGGCGAGGGCTGCGGCCGTTCGGGAGCTCCTGGGGCTGGGCTGCCGGCTTCAGCGGCAGCGGGCTGGTGGTCACCTTGTGTCCGCGGATCAGCGGCAGGGTCAGCCGGAAGCACGCGCCGTTGCCCGGTTCACCCCACGCCTCGAGCCTGCCCTGATGCAGCCGGGCGTCCTCGATGCTGATCGCGAGCCCCAGCCCGGTGCCCCCGGAACGCCGCACCCGGGACGGGTCAGAGCGCCAGAACCGGCTGAACACCAGCTTCTCCTCGCCGGGGCGGAGCCCGACGCCGAAGTCGCGGACCGTGACCGCGACGGTGTCCTCGTCGGCGACCATCCGGATCTGAACGGGCTTGCGCTCGGCGTGGTCGATCGCGTTGGCGATCAGGTTGCGAAGGATGCGCTCGACCCTGCGCGGGTCGACCTCGGCGATGACCGCTTCGTCGGGCAATTCCTCCTGCACGTCGACCTTCGCGTCGCCGGCCAGGTGCCCGACGTTGTTCATCGCGCTGCGTACCGTGTCGCGCAGGTCGACCGGTTCGACGGACAGCTCGGCGACACCGGCATCGTGGCGGGAGATCTCCAGCAGGTCGCTGAGCAGGGATTCAAATCGATCGAGTTCGTTCACCATCAGCTCGGTGGACCGTCGCAGGGCCGGGTCGAGGTCCTCGCTGTGGTCGTAGATCAGGTCGGCCGCCATCCGCACGGTGGTCAGCGGCGTGCGGAGTTCGTGGCTGACGTCGGAGGTGAAGCGGCGCTGGAGGTTGCCGAACTCCTCGAGCTGGGTGATCTGCCGCGACAGGCTTTCGGCCATGTCGTTGAAAGACACCGCCAGCCGCGCCATGTCGTCCTCGCCGCGCACCGGCATCCGCTCGGTGAGATGTCCCTCGGCGAACCGTTCGGCGATGCGTGAGGCCGAGCGCAGCGGCTGGACCACCTGCCGTGCGACCACCAGGGAGATCCCGGCGAGTAGAACGAGCAGGACGGCGCCGCCGGTCAGCATCGTGCCGCGCACCAAAGCGATCGTGCTCTCCTCGCTGGACAGCGGGTAGATCAAATACAGCTCCAGCGCCGAGACCGGGCCGGTGGTGGGGCTGCCGATGATCAGAGCACGGCCGTTGAACCCGTCGGTGCGCACGGTGGAGTACTGGTAGCTGACCTGGCCGGCCTTGACGAAGTCGCGCAGCGAATCCGGGATTTGCGTCACCGGGCCCGCCGACGTCGCCGCGCGGGGGCCGTCGCCCGGAACGACGAGCACGGCGTCGAACGCTCCGGCGAGACCGCTGCCCGCCGCCGGGTCGGACTTCCGGTCGGTGATGGTGTTGCGTGCCAGCTGCAGGCTGCTGTCCAGAGAACGGCTCTCCTCGCCGCCGACGATGCCGCTGACGGTGGCACGGGCCCTGTCGATCTCTTCAGTGGCGCCGCGCACCTTCGCATCGAGCACGCGGTCAGTGATCTGGCTGGTCAGCACGAAGCCGAGCACCATGATGACGGCCAGCGACAGCCCGATGGTGAGCGTCACCACCCGCAGTTGGAGGGAGCGCCGCCACGCGAAGCCGAGCGCCCGGCCCAAGGTGCCGAGGCCCCGCAGCATCGGAGCCGAGCGGCTTCGAATGCGTCGGCGGGAACCCCAGATCACGGGGGTCCGGCCTTGTACCCCACTCCTCGAACGGTGAGCACCACCTGCGGGTTCTCCGGATCTGTCTCGACCTTGGCACGCAACCGCTGGACGTGCACGTTCACCAGACGGGTATCGGCGGGATGCCGATAACCCCAGACCTGTTCGAGCAGCACATCCCGAGTAAACACCTGCCGCGGTTTACGTGCCAGCGCGACCAGCAGGTCGAACTCCAACGGCGTCAGGGAGATCTGCTCCCCGCCACGGGTGACCTTGTGCGCGGGCACGTCGATCTCGACGTCGGCGATCGACAGCATCTCGGCCGGGCCGTCGTCGTTGCGGCGCAGCCGAGCCCGCACGCGGGCGACGAGCTCCTTCTGCTTGAACGGCTTCATTACGTAGTC
>JAVHWG010000425.1:0-3437 GCA_032159965.1 Mycobacterium sp. | reverse complement strand
CTTCGACGGCCTCGTGCAGGCAGTACCGGTATTCCGGGGAGCCGTTTGGCGTCCAGAACGCGTACTCCATCAGGCCGCGGATCAAAATGGACTCGAAGTGCAAGCCGACCTTGGCGACGTTGGCCTGGCGCCACATGCCGATCTCGATCTGCCGCTCCTTGGACTGCGACTGATACCAGGCGTGCTTGCCGATCGGGTCGGTCGTCGGCAGGATCCACCGTTCGTCACCGTCGAACACGGCGAACTCAGGGGAGTTCCAGTCGATGTCGGTGTACGGATTGAAGTTGCGCCGCACCGACCCCTCGGACAGCGTGTTGAGCGTGTCCACGTATGCGGTGTCGTCGGTGACGTCCATGTTGCGACGCCAGCGCTTGATGATCTTGGTGCGAGCCATTCGAACCCTCCCGTGAGGTTTACATTGAACTGCTCCGTGTCTAAAGACGGTACCGCAGGTATCGCATATTGAACAGGCCTCTGGGCGCCATGTGGGCCATCGCGCCGCGCCGCTACCGCGTGATGCAGATCACGGGGATGGTGGAGCTACCGATCTCCAAAGTCGCCCGCTACCGTCAATTCGTCGCCGATGCTCACCGCCGAAAAGCCGGCATCCGTGAAGGTGCAGTCAGTGATGATCGCGCGGTGTCCCGGGCTGTTCATCCACCACGCGACCGCCGCAGCGGGGTCACCGCTCAAGCCGGTACTCCAGAAGACGACCTCACCGACCGCGTTGTACGGCGCGTAGCCGGCGTCCGTGACGCGCTGCACGACGGAGGAGCCGTCGGAGCCGATGTGGCCTTGCGCTCCGTTGTCGAGTACGTCGTTGGCATGCCGCGCGGCAGCCGCCGTGAGTTGCGGACTGGCCGCAACGGGGCCACATCCATTGGCTGCGCGAGTGGCGTTGACCTGGCTCAGCACCGCGCCGCCCTGATCGCCGCCGTCGGCCTGGGCCTGGACCGCGCCGAGCATCGAACCGAAGACCGCCACGAACGCGCAGGCCGGCAGCGATGCCGAAGTCTTTCCCTTACCGTTCACGTCGCCCCCAGTCGAGCCGAGCTGCAGCCCCCCGACCGGTATCTCAGTGTCTACCCGCGAGCGTTGACAGGCGGGCGTTTCGCCACTTCTTTCGAGGTCGTGGGCCCACCCTCCCCACGGGTAGTGCCCGAAGGCGGTCACTACTCTTGACCGCATGGCCGAACTGACGATTCCCGCAGACCTCAAGCCAAGGGACGGCCGCTTTGGCTCCGGGCCCTCCAAGGTGCGCCCGGAACAACTGCAAGCCCTTGCCGCGGCGGGCGATCTGTTCGGCACGTCCCACCGACAGGCTCCCGTCAAGAATCTGGTGGGCAGGGTGCGCGACGGCATCCGGCAGCTGTTCTCGGTGCCCGACGGGTACGAGGTCATCCTCGGCAACGGCGGTTCGACCGCGTTCTGGGATGCCGCGGCATTCGGCCTGATCGACAGCCGCTCGCTGCACCTCACCTTCGGTGAGTTCAGCGCCAAGTTCGCCTCTGCGGTGGCGGCGAACCCGTTCGTCGGCGATCCGATCGTCATCAAGAGTGACCCGGGCACCGCCCCGAAGCCACAGTGGGAGCCCTCGGTCGACGTGGTCGCATGGGCGCACAACGAGACGTCGACCGGGGTCGCGGTGCCCGTGCAACGGCCCGACGGTTCAGAAGGTCACGCGCTGGTCGTCATCGACGCCACGTCGGCGGCGGGCGGCCTGCCCGTCGACATCGCCGACACCGACACCTACTACTTCGCCCCGCAGAAGAACTTCGCCTCCGACGGCGGACTGTGGTTGGCGATCATGAGCCCCGCGGCGTTGGCCCGCGTCGAGAAGATCGCCGCATCGGGCCGGTGGGTGCCAGACTTCCTGTCGCTGCCGATCGCCATCGACAACAGCCTGAAGAACCAGACGTACAACACCCCGGCGATCGGCACGCTGGTGTTGCTCGCCGAGCAGCTCGACTGGCTCAACGGCAACGGCGGGCTCGACTGGGCCGTCAAGCGCACGGCCGACTCGTCGCAGCGGCTCTACTCGTGGGCCGAGGCGACCAGCTATACGACGCCCTTCGTCGCCGATCCCGCGCTCCGGTCGCAGGTGGTCGGGACCGTGGACTTCTCCGACGACGTGGACGCGGCGGCCGTGGCCAAGGCGCTGCGCGCCAACGGCATCGTCGACACCGAGCCGTACCGCAAGCTCGGCCGCAACCAGCTTCGCGTCGCGATGTTCCCCGCCGTCGACCCCGATGACGTCAGCGCGTTGACGGCCTGTGTGGACTGGGTGGTCGAACACCTCGCCTAGGCCTGCGTGTCAGACGAGGTAACGCGTCGGTAACGCAGTAGGGTCACCGGTTAAGCCGCATCGTCCTCGGCGGCCGGGAGGAGGTCGACATGCGTGAACTCACAGTCGTCGGACTGGACGTCGACGGCCAAAGCATCATCTGCGAGGTCTCCGACACCGGCGAGAAGTTCATCCTGTGCTCCGACGAGCGTCTGCAGTCCGCCGTCCGCGGCGACAGGATCAGCCCTCCACGCCCAGCGCCAGCCAACGACGAGGTCCCAACCGTGCTCCGTCCCAAGGACATTCAGGCCAAGATCCGTGCCGGCGCATCGGTCGAGCAGGTCGCGGCCGCGGGGATCGACATCGCCAGGGTCGAACGATTCGCCCACCCCGTGCTGCTCGAGCGGTCCCGCGCTGCGGAGATGGCAACGGCGTCGCACCCGGTGCTCGCAGACGGACCGGCGATCCTCACGCTGAACGAGATCGTCACCGCCGCGCTGGTATCCCGCGGCCTGGACCCCGAGGCGACGACGTGGGACGCCTGGCGCAACGAGGACGGGCGCTGGACCGTTCAGCTCGCTTGGCAGGCGGGCCGGTCGGACAACGTCGCACACTTCCGCTTCACGCCCGGGGCCCACGGCGGAACGGCAACGCCGTTCGACGACGCAGCGTCCGAGCTGATCGACCCCAACTTCGCGCGGCCCGCGCTGCGGGCGGTAGGGGCGGCTGCGGACGTCGCAGCTCCCGTCGCCCAGGCACCCGCGCCCGCACCTCAGGCGCCACCAGCCACCACCGTTCCCGAACCCGTCGCCGAGCCCGAGCAGCCCGCACAGCCCCGGCCGACCAGGGCGCGCAAGCGCAAGCCCGAGGTTCCGGCGTGGGAGGACGTGCTGTTGGGCGTGCGCTCGGGCACTCAGCCCTAGGACTGCCGCACGAGTCGCGACTTCTGCACGGTGGTCGTTGTCTGGCCGATTTGATGACCGTGGCGCAGAAGTCGCGGGGTTGGCGAGCGTCAGCCGGCGATCGCGAGGGCCAGGAGCGCGAGCCACGCGCCGATCACCCCGACACCGGATCCGAGCACGAACCATCGCCACACGGGACGAGCCCGCCACCCCCACACGGTGGGCGCAAGTCCGCCAACGGCCACGAGATT
>JAVHWG010000417.1:0-8254 GCA_032159965.1 Mycobacterium sp. | reverse complement strand
GCGTGGGCCGGGGGGGCGGAGCCGCCCGACGGCGGCTGGCGCCTCCGGGGCGAGAAGACCTCGGTCACCGGGCTGCCCGCCGCACACATGGCCGTCGTGTTCGCTCGTACGCCGAAGGGGCCGACCGCCTTTCTGGTCGACCTCGACGACGCAAGTGTCCACCGCCAGCGCTTCCGCGACCCCGGCCTGCGCCCGGTAGGACGCGGGTCAGTGACCTTCGAGGACACGTTCGTCCCCCGCGACCGCCTCCTCGGCGAGGAGGGCCGCGGCTTCAACCTCGTCATGCACGAATTCGACTACAGCCGTGCGCTTCTGGGCCTGATGTCGATCGCCGCCGCCGAGCGTGCGATCGACATGACCGTTGCCTACACCCGCGAGCGCACGACATTCGGCCGCCCGCTGTCGAGCAACCAGGGCGTCACCTTCCCGATCGCCGAGCACCTGACCAAGCTCGAGGCGGCGCGCTGGCTCTGCTATCGCGCGCTTAGCCTGCGCCAGGCCGGCCGCCCGCACACCCGCGAGGCGGCGATGGTCAAGTGGTGGGCACCGCACATCGCGATCCGTGCGATCGAGGACTGCGTGGTGTTGCACGGCCACGTCGGCTGGTCCGACGAGATGCCACTGCAGTCGATGCGCCGCGACGTGTCGGCGCTGCTCATCGGCGACGGCACACCCCAGATCCAAAAGCTCATCATCGCCCGCGAAACCTTTGGAAGAGACGCCCTATGACCGCCCAGATACTCACCACGCCCGCCCTCGGCGAACTGCTCAACCTCGACGGCCGCGTCGCGCTGGTCACCGGTGCAGGCCAAGGCGTCGGTGCCGCGACCGCGGACATGCTGGCCGGCCAGGGTGCGGCCGTCGCGGTCAACGACTACTTCGCCGATCGCGCGCACGAGGTTGCCACGAGGATCACCGACGCAGGCGGACGCGCGCACGGCGTCGAGGCCGACGTATCGGACACGGCCGCGGTTGCCGCGATGATCGCCGACGTCGAACGCGAACTGGGACCCGTCGACATCCTCGTCAACAACGCCGGAAATGCCGGGGCGACGCAGGATCCCATGAAGCCCGCCCCGCCATTCTGGGAGTCTGACCCTGACGATTGGCAGGCCTGGATCGACGTCAACTTCATCGGCGTCATGGTTACCACCCGATCGGTGCTCGGCGGGATGGTGCAGCGCGGTCACGGCCGCGTCATCACCGTGATCTCCGATGCGGGTCGCGTCGGAGAAGCCGATCTCGTCGTTTACTCCGGCGCGAAGGCCGGCGCCGCCGGATTCACGCGGGCCATCGCCAAGGCGGCCGCGCCGCACGGGGTGACGGCGAACTGCGTCGCGCTTGGCGGCGTACGCACCCCGGCGATCGCACCCATGCTCCAGAACGCCGACCTCGTCAAGCGGCTGGTTCGCGCCTACCCCGTCGGGCGCCTCGGCGAGCCGGCGGACCCCGCCGCCTTGATCTCGTTCCTCGCCTCTGACGCCGCCAGCTGGATCACGGCCCAGACCTACCCCGTCAACGGCGGATATTCCGTCACCATGTAACTAGAGGAGCACCGACATGGACCTCACGATCATCACGCGCCGCGGCGCCCGCCAGTTCGCGGACTCCGTCGCGGTGCGCTGCGACGACCACATCCAGAGCTACGAGCAGCTCTACGAACGCTCGTGCCGCCTGGCCAACGCGCTGTGTGAGCTCGGCGTCCAACCCGGCGAGCGAGTCGCGACGCTCAGCGACAACTGCGTCGAAACCCTCGAGCAGATGTCCGGAATCGCGCTCGGCGGGTACGTGCGCACCGCGCTGTACACGCATAACTCCGGCGAATCCAACCTCTACCTGCTCAACCTCGTCGAGGCTGCGGCCCTCATAGTCGAGGCCAAGCACTACGACGCGATCGCGCCGCAGTTGGCCGATGCCACAAGCGTCCGCCATGTCGTGGTCTTTGGCGGCGAAACTCCCCCAGCCACAATCGATTACGAGGCAGCGCTTTCAGCAGCCGCCAGCGTAGACCGGGGCATCATGCTGGGACCCGACGACCCGCATGTGATCCGCTTCTCGGCGGGCACGACAGGCAAGCCGAAGGGCATTCTGCACACTGTCGCCGGCTGGCGCGGGGTGACCACCGAGATGACCCTCGCGATGCCGAGGATGGACAGCAACGACCGCTATCTCGCCGCCGGTCCGCTGTCGCACGCGGCGATGCTTCCGATGTTCGGCACGCTCGCGGCCGGCGGCACGATCGTGGTCATGCCCGCGTTCCGGCCCTCAACTTTCCTGGAGCTGGTCGAGCGGCACCGCTGCACCACGACGATGCTCGTGCCGACCATGATCCAGATGATCGTCAATGACCCCGCGGCCGCCGGCGCCGACGTCTCGAGCCTGCGGGCCGTCTTCTACGGCGCGGCGCCGATCAGCGAGCGCACGCTCCAGGACGGCCGTGCGCTATGGGGAGATGTCATGTACCAGATGTACGGCCAGAGCGAGGCTGTGCCGCTGACCGTGCTCGCCCCCGCCGATCACATCGGTGGACGCCTGCGTTCCGCGGGCCGCCCGACGCCGAACGCCCAGATCCGCATCGTTGACGAGAGCGGAAACGACGTCCCCCAGGGCGAGGTCGGCGAGATCGCCGCGCGCACGCCCGCGGCGATGGCGGCGATCTGGCGCGACCCACAGGCAACCGCTGAACGCATGCTGTCCGACGGCAGCGTCCTGACCCGCGATATGGGTTACCTCGACGGGGACGGCTTCCTCTTCCTCGCCGACCGCAAGGAAGACATGATCATCTCCGGCGGTTTCAATATCTGGCCCGCCGAAGTGGAGAACGCGCTGGCTTCACACCCCGCGGTCGCGCAGGCCGCGGTTGTCGGTGTGCCGCATAATAAGTGGGGCGAAACCCCCAAGGCCGTCATCGTCCTCCGCGAGGGAAGTACAGCCAGCGCCGACGAATTGATCGAATGGACGCGCGACAGGCTTGGCGCCGTAAAACGTGTCACCTCGGTCGAATTCGTCAACGATCTACCGACGTCCGCGCTCGGCAAGGTGCTGCGTCGCGAGGTCAAGGCGCGGTTCTGGCAGGACGCGACACGCAGCGTCGCGGGCGCATGATCGAACCGGCCCCGCACATCGAGTACGTCGATCAAGGCAGCGGACCGGCGCTGGTGCTCGTCCACGGCCTTGGCGGCAACCTGCAGAGTTGGCTCGCCAACATCGGAACCCTCTCCGCGCGCCACCGGGTCATTGCGCTGGACCTGCCCGGGTTCGGGCGCTCGGACCCCTTGGCGGCGGACGCGACGATGGCGAGTTACGCCGACGCCACGATTGGGCTGCTCGACAAACTCGGTGTCGCGAGCGCCACGTTCGTCGGCAACTCGATGGGCGGTTTGCTCACGATCGAGGCCGCGGCACGCCATCCGGAACGCGTCGACGCGGCGGTGCTGGCTTGTTCCGGTGGCATCCCGTTGACGACTTGGCGGCACCGACTGGTAGTCCTGCCGGTCGGCCGAGCGCTCAATCGCGCGCTTCACCACCGGCCGGTCCGCCGCAGCGTGTTGCGTCATTCCACCACTCGTCGTGCCATCGCGGCAGGCATCATCCACGACACCCGAAGGGTCGACCCATCACGGCTGATTCCGGCGCTCGACGGCCTCGGCGCGTCGAACTTCGGGCCGACCCTGCAGGCCGCGCTGCGTTACGACGCCCGCGCCAGCGCACCTCACGTGCGTTGTCCGACGCTGATCCTGTGGGGCCGCCACGATCGCCTGCTTCCGCTGCGGATGGGCACACAGCTGAACGACCTCATCGCAGGTTCCGAACTCGTCGTGTGGGACGACGCCGGCCACTGCCCGATGATCGAGCACCCCGAGCGTTTTGATGCGCTGGTCGCGGACTTCATCAATAGCCGATAGGCGGGTGAACCTCTGTCCTCTGCCGGATATCCACCACCACCGAATTCGGGAAGCATTCATGTCATGAGCACCAACACGATCGACGCCTGGAAGATCGAGGTGCGCTGTCCGGCCGACGGCACGGTCGCCGGCGTGGTCGAGGAGCACACGCCGATTCAGGTCACCGACTGCGTCACCCGCATGCGCGCCGCACAGCGCGGCTGGGAGGTCCTCGGTCCAAGCGGCCGCGCCATGTGGCTGGGGCGCTACCGCGACTGGTTGCTCGACCACGACGTTGAAATCGCCGCACTGTTGCAGCGCGAGACAGGCAAGACGTGGCAAGAGGCGACGTTCGAAATCCCGCTCGGTCTGGACGTCATCAACTACTACGCGAAGAATGCGGCGCGCTTCCTCGCCGACGGTCATCCCCGCCCACACAGCCTGCTTACCGCGCACAAGAAATTGACCGTCGCACGCCGCCCCTATCCAGTCGTCGGCGTGATCTGCCCGTGGAACTTCCCGGTGATGATCGCGCTCGTCGACGCCGTCCCAGCGCTCGCTGCGGGCGCCTCGGTTGTCGTCAAGCCCTCCGAATTCACACCGCTTGCAACGCAGCGGGCGATCGAAGGCTGGCAGGAGATCGGCGCACCACCCGTATTCGGGTGCGTCACCGGGACCGCCGCCGCCGGCGAGGCACTCGTCGATGCAGTCGATTACGTCCAGTTCACCGGGTCCACACGCACCGGTAAACGGATCGGTGCCCACGCCGCAGAGCGCTTGATCCCCTGCAGCCTCGAGCTCGGCGGCAATGATGCGGCGATCGTCCTCGCCGACGCCGACCTCGACCGTGCGGTCAACGGCGTCGTCTGGGGCTCGCTGTTCAATTCCGGCCAGGCGTGCGTCGCGATCGAGCGCGTATACGTCGAAGCCCAAATTCACGACGAGTTCGTCACCCGTGTCACCGAGCGAGTCGCTCGCTTGCGGCAGGGCCAGGATGGTCAGGGGTACGACGCCGACATCGGGGCGCTCGCGAGCGTCGCGCAGCTCGAAATCGTCGAGAGCCAAGTGCATGACGCAGTCGGCAAGGGTGCGCGCGTTGCGACGGGCGGCGGGCGTAGTGATCTCGGCGGCACGTTCTTCGAGCCGACGGTCCTCGTCAACGTCGACCACACCATGACCGTCATGACCGAGGAGACCTTCGGTCCCACTCTGCCGATCATGAAGGTCCCAGACGCCGACGAGGCAATCCGATTGGCCAATGACTCCAGGTACGGCTTGTCCGCCTCAATCTGGACAGCCAATCCCAAGCGAGGCCGCGAGCTAGCCCGCCGCCTCGAGGCCGGCGCGGTGAACGTCAACGACGTCTTCACCAACCTCTTCACGTTTCCGGCGCCGCATTCCGGCTGGAAGCAGTCCGGCATCGGGGCCCGACTCGGCGGCGCCTACGGCATCCACAAGTACTGCCGCACGCAGTCAATTACCGAGTCGCGCTTCGCGTTTCGTTCCGAACTGCTCTGGTTCCCCTACACCGCCCGCAAGGGCCGCTTCGTCGGTTCCTTGTTGCGTCTGCTGGCGGCGCGCAATCTGCGCCGCCGCCTCGGACGTTCCTGAAAGGAATGTGATGCAACAGCTCAACGCCCACGACGCGATGTTCGTCCACTTCGACAACGAAGATTGGGCCGCCCACGGTGGCATGGTCGCAATTTACGACCCGTCGACTGCGCCGGGCGGCCAGGTGCGCTTCAAGGACATCCTTGCCCATCTGGAGCGTCGGCTGTCCCGCTCCCCCATCTTCCGACGCCGCCTGGTGCGCGTGCCGCTGGATCTCGACCACCCATACTGGATTGAGGACGAGAACTTCGACCTCGAATTCCACGTGCGGCACATCCGTCTGCCCGAACCTGCCGACTGGCGCCAGCTGTGCATCACCGTCGCGCGGCTGGATTCCCGTCCCTTGGACTTGAGCCGCCCGCTGTGGGAAATGTACGTGATCGAGGGTCTCGACGATGTCGACGGCGTGCCCGCAGGCTGTTACGCGGTCTTCACCAAGTTGCATCATGCCGCGGTCGACGGGCACTCGATGCGTGACATCATCAGCGGGATCCACGACCTGACCCCCGATGTGGACGTTGCGATCAGCGCCGACAACTGGGTGCCCGACGATCGCCCCGGCTCGGCCACGCTGTTGGGCCGCGCAGTGGTGAACAACCTCGTGCGTGCCCCGTTCCGTACCGCGCGCGCCGGCGTGAAGATGCTGCCGTCCACAGGTGTGTTCGCGAAAGCCTTGCTGGGCCGTGGGCCAGAAGGCGCAGGCTCGCTTATACCTCCGACCGTGACGCGCACCCGCTTTCAGGCCGAGCTCACTCCCCACCGGGTCATGGACGGATGTACCTTCTCGTTGGACGACGTCAAGCGGATGCGCAGCCGCGTCGAGGGTGCGACCGTCAACGACGTTATCGTCGCCATCGTCGGAGGCGGCGTGCGACGGTATCTCGAAGCCAAGGGCGAGATCCCAACCGACGCTCTAACCTGCGGTGCACCCGTTGACCTGCGCAAGGGCGAGGACTCGTTGGGCGGCAACGACATCGCGTTCTTGGCCATCTCCCTCGGCGCGGATATCGCCGACCCGGTCGAACGCCTGCGGGTCGTCCGCCGGAGCACAGCGGGAGCTAAGGAAATGCAACAGGCAGTCGGGGCGCGCGAACTCTCCGAACTCAGCGCGAGCTTCCCCGGGGCGCTCAGCTCGTGGGGGTTCAAGACACTCGCCGCGACGGCGTTGATGTTCGGCAACCGCAGGCCACTGTTCAACGTCGGGGTTTCCAACGTCCCCGGCCCGCAGGCACCGCTGTACATGAACGGTGCTCGCGCCGAACGAATCTTCGGCGTCGCGCCGATCTTCGACGGCACGGCCCTTGTCTTCGGCGTCTTCAGCTACCGAGGAGCCATCGAGGTCACATTCGTGAGCTGTCGGCGCGTCGTACCGGACCCCACGTTCCTCGCCGAGTGCCTGCACTCCGCGTATGACGAGATGTTCGCGGCGCTGCCACCCCTGAACGTGTCCGTCGAGCGTGCTCTGTGAGCGGGTTGTGAACTGGGCCGACTTCCCACCGGTGCCGGTACGCGGGCAGAGGTTCCCACTCGTCAACCACATGAATTTCTAGCCGACTCGAGCTCCCAGGTGTCGCGTGACAATGAGGATTAGTGTCTGAAGGCAGCGGGCCCATCCACATGCGCCAGCCGGTCCAGCTCCATCTAGCGGTGACGTCTTCGACACAGAGGGCGTGTACGTCGTCTTACTACCGAACTTAAGGATGGACAGCCATGGCTGGTCAGAAAAAGCCGAATATCGTCATGATCATGGCCGACGACGTCGGCACGTGGAACCTGAGCGCATACCACCGCGGCATGATGGGCGGCTCCACGCCCAACATCGACCGCATCGCCCGCGAAGGTGCGCTGTTCACCGACTACTACGGGCAACAGTCCTGCACCGCCGGTCGCGCCGCGTTCATCACCGGCCAGGCCCCGTTCCGCACCGGCCTGTTGAAGGTCGGCATGCCTGCGGCCAAGCAAGGCCTCCAAGACTCCGACCCGACCATCGCCGAACTGCTCAAGCCACTTGGCTACGCCGCGGCACAGATCGGGAAGAACCACCTCGGCGACCGCAACGAGTACCTACCCACCGTGCACGGCTTCGACGAGTTCTACGGCATCCTCTACCACCTCAATGCCATGGAAGAGCCGTATGACCCGGAGTATCCGAAGGCGGACGGGTTCCACGACCGCTTCGGCCCGCGCAACATCGTCGACACCAAGGCAAGCGAGGTTGACGACCCCACCGAACATCCCCGCTGGGGTCGCGTCGGCAAGCAGACCATCGCCGACGGCGGTCCCCTGCCGCCGCACCCGGACATGGACGACGCAGCGCAGACCAACATGGAAGACGTCGACCCCGAGCTCGTTCGGCGGTCGCTGGACTTCATCGACCGCTCCGTGGCGGCGGATACCCCGTTCTTTTTGTGGCACAACTCGACCCGCTGTCATGTCTGGACCCACCTCGCGCCGAAGTGGCAGGGCAAGAGCGGATTCGGCCTCTACGCCGACGCGATGATGGAACTGGACTGGGAAGTCGGCCAGATCCTCGACAAGCTCGACGAGCTCGGGATCGCTGAGGACACCATCGTGCTGTTCACCAGTGACAATGGGGCCGAGATCTTCAGTTGGCCCGACGGCGGCAATCAACCGTTCCGGGGCGAGAAGGGCAGCACCTACGAAGGCGGTTTCCGCGTTCCCATGGTCGCCAAGTGGCCCGGCGTGATCGAACCCGGCACCATCGTCAACGAGATCATGGCCCACGAAGATTGGCTGCC
>JAVHWG010000406.1:0-9947 GCA_032159965.1 Mycobacterium sp. | reverse complement strand
TTCACGGTGCTCAATGCCCTGTTGCTTCACACCCGGGTGAAAGTCGAGAACGCCGCACTGGCGGGGCTGCGATGATCGACCTGTTGGTCGTCGGCGGAGGTCCCGCAGGTCTCAGCACGGCACTCTACGCCGCCAAGGCGGGACTCGAAGTGGTTGTCCTGGAACGGCGTCCGGGGTCGATCGATAAGGCATGCGGAGAGGGGCTGATGCCCCACGCCATCGCACATCTCGACAGCCTCGGAGTCGCGGCGCGCGGCAGAGAGTTGCGCGGCATCACCTATCTGGACGGCACCCGGTCTGTGACCGCGCCGTTTTCCTGCGGCCCCGGCCTCGGCGTGCGTCGCACCACGTTGCACGCAGCACTGCTGGATGCAGTGACGAATGCCGGCGTACGGATCGTGCACGCGGAGGTCGGCGATGTCGACCAGGACGTTAATTCGGTGTGTTGCAGCGGCTTTCGCGCCCGGTACCTGGCGGCCGCAGACGGCTTGCACTCACAGATCCGGGCGTCCCTGAGCTTGTCCTTGCCACCTGGCCGCAGGCGTCGCTGGGGGATTCGGCGCCACGTCCAGATTGCGCCGTGGAGCGACAACGTCGAGGTCTACTGGTCCGACGACGCGGAAGCGTACGTGACGCCAGTTGCCGACGACTGCGTCGGCATCGCCGTGCTGACCTCGCGCCGCGGCCAGTTCGAGAAGCACCTCGACTCGTTCCCAGTACTACTGGACCGGGTGCGTGGAAAACCGCATGGCACGGACAGAGCGGCCGGCCCTTTGCGCCAAAGAGTCAGAAGCCGAAGTGCAGGGCGCGTCATGCTGGTCGGCGACGCGGCCGGATACGTCGACGCGCTGACGGGGGAGGGCCTCGGTATCGCGTTCAGCGCCGCGGAGCTTCTGGTGGGATGCGTGGCCTCAGATACCCCCGCCGACTACGACCGTCAGTGGCGACGCATGTCCCGCCACTACCGTCTTCTCACCGCAATGATGTTGCAGGCCAGCGCGATCGGGTCAGTACGGTCGCGCATCGTGCCCGTCGCCTCGCGGTTGCCACACGTATTCGAAGTACTGGTAAACCGATTGGCCGACTAGTCGGATCAGTTGTTTTCCCTCGGACCCAGCCGCATCAGCTGCGTCACATGCCGCGGTGACAACTCCTCAAGGCACGTCACGCCGAGCAACTTCATGGTCCGGCTGACCTGACCTGACAAGATCTCGATTGCGCGATCGACGCCCGCCCTGCCCCCGGCCATCAGCCCGTACAGATACGCGCGGCCAACGAGGGTGAACCGCGCACCCAGTGCAACCGCGGCGACGATGTCGGCGCCGGACATGATGCCCGTGTCCACCAAGATCTCGACATCGGCGCCCACCTCGGCCGCAACCAGGGGCAGTAGGTGGAACGGCACCGGCGCCCGATCGAGTTGACGTCCGCCGTGATTGGACAACACGATGCCGTCGACCCCGAGCGCGGCCACCCGACGGGCATCCTCGACGTTCTGAATTCCTTTGACGACGAACTTTCCCGGCCATTGCGACTTGACCCACGAAAGGTCGTCGAAGGTGAGCGTCGGGTCGAACATCGTGTCGAGCAAGTCGGCCACGGTTCCCGGCCAGTGGTCGAAGCTGGCGAACGACAACGGCTCCGTAGTCAGCAGATCGAACCACCAGCGTGGTCGCCACACCGCGTCCAGCACGGTTTTCGCCGTGAGTGCCGGGGGTATCGTCATGCCGTTGCGGGTGTCGCGCAGCCTGGCGCCTGCCACCGGTACGTCCACTGTGGCCAACAGCGTGTCATAACCGGCGCGGGCCGCACGCTGCACCAGCGCCATCGACTTGTCTCGGTCGCGCCACATGTAAAGCTGAAACCAGTTGCGTCCCAATGGGTTGACCGCGGCGACATCCTCGATCGAGGTGGTGCCCAGGGTCGACAGCGCGAACGGGATGCCCGCGCGGCCCGCCGCGGACGCGCCGGCGACCTCACCCTCGGTCTGCATCATCCGGGTGAACCCAGTGGGCGCGATGCCGAAGGGCAAGGCCACGGGAGCGCCGAGGACGTCCCACCCGGTGCGCACGTGGGAGACGTCCCGCAATATCTCCGGGTGAAATTCGATGTCCCGGAACGCCTGTCGGGCCCGCGCCAGCGAAATCTCGCCCTCGGCGGCACCTTCGGTGTAGTCGAACGCGGCTTTGGGTGTGCGACGTCGTGCGATCGCGCGCAGGTCTTCGATGGTCAGCGCAGCGGACAGCCGGCGCTTGGTGGAATCGAATTCGGGCTTCTTGAGGCCGATCAGCGGCGCGAGCTCGCGCGGCTTGGGCAACCGTCGCTTCATGTGCCCGCTCATCGCTACCCTCCGACCGTGTCCAGCGCCTGATGTACCTTTTCGCGCCGCTCGTCGAGCATGCGCCCCAGGTCCTGCAGCAACAGCGGCTTGTGCATCACGAGGTGCTCGAGGTGGTCTCGGTCGATCTCGATGGCCGTGACCTCGCTGAGGGCATATGCTCCGGCAAGATTGGGCTGCCGGGTGAGTGCGGAGAGCCCGACGAATCCGCCCTCGTCAAGGGTGCCGACCGGAAGCACCACGCCGTCTTCGGTTGTCGCCGTGAGGCGAACACGACCCTCGATGATGAAGGTCATGGCACTGGGCACCTGGCCCGAAGTCTGCATGATTTCGTCGGCACCGTATCGGACTACCTTCGCATGCGGGATCAGTTCGGACTGCTCCTCATCACCGAGCCGCAGCGCAGGAGAGACCACCGTTTGCAACGCATCCTCGACGAGTTCGGTGGATGAGAACACATCTTCGGCTCCGTCGAGGTGCAATCCCTCGCGGCGAGCCGCATACCAGATCCACCGGAAGAACACGGCCTGTGCGGCAGCATCGTCGGCCGGGGACCTCAGGGGGATGGCGGTGCGATACTGGTCGCCGCCCAGAGGGACTGACCACGGAAAGCCCCCGGCGCGCAGTTGCGGCAACGCGCCTGCGGCACGGGTGAGCATTGCGCAGACCCGGTCGGGCGCATCATCTACGGAGAACACCGTGGTGATGGTCAGCTCGTGTGCGCCGACCGGCCGGCTGAGGTTGGTAAACGATGCGCTCGCCAACACCGAGTTGGGCGTGATCTGCAGTCCCTTGTCGGTTTCGATGTGCACTGCGCGCCAGTTCACTTCAATCACCTGCCCGCGGGCGGCGGGCGTGTCGAGCCAGTCGCCGAGCCGGAAAGGCTGCTCGAACAGCATCAGCAGACCCGAGATGATCTGGCCCACCGAGTTCTGCAGCGTCAAGCCGACGACGATCGAGGTCACGCCAAGCGCGGTCAGAAGTCCACGAACGTTCGCACCCCAGATGAACGAGAAGATCACCGCGGCGCCGAGCACGATCAGAACAAAGCGCGCGACGTCGACGAAGATGCCGGGCATCCGCTTGCGCCACGAGCCTTCCGGCGCGCCCTGGAACAACGTCACGTCGATGCCGGACAGCATCAGGACCACGACGACGAAGGCGAAAAGCGTTGCGACGATCTGCACCGGCGTGTCTCCGGTTGGCGTCCGGGTGACCTTGATCAGCAGGAGGAGTAACGCCCCTAGGGGCAACAGGTAATTGCGAAGCAGGCTGATGGGCCGGACGAGGTGACTACCTCGGCGCGCCAGGGCCTGTTGCAGCTCGGTCAGGGTGATGAGCCCGACCGGGAGCCCCACGGCGACGCCCAGCGCCCAGTAGAACCATGACGAGCCGATGAGGTTCATTTCCTGGGCCGCTCCACAAGCCGCCAGAGGCGCTGTTCCTCACCATCGACGCTGATGGTCCCGGCGGGCTCGAATTGTCGAATGTCGCGCACCTCGTCGTAGACACTGGAGGTGACGAAGATACCGGCCTGCGCCGCGCCGGTCCCGGAGCCGGTCCGCACTTGATATGCCAGATTGACTGCGCCGCCCCATAAGTCGTACATGATCGACGAGCGCCCGACGAGGCCGCTGCTCACACTGCCCGCGTCGATTCCGGCTCGCAGCCCGAGCTTGTGACCGGTCTTCGTGTTGAACCGGTCGATGATGCGCTGGGTCTCCAGGGCGAAGTCCACAGTTCTGCGCACATTGTCCAGCCGCGGAACCGTCAAGCCGCAACTGGCAAGGTACCCGTTGTGAACTGAACGTACCCGCTCGACACCCAAATCCTCAGCAGCAGCGTCGATCTGACGGATCAATTCGTTGGTCATGCCGAGAGCTTCGTCTGATGTGAGATCGGCCTGCACCTGATCGAGCCCCACAAGGTCGGCAAAGATCACCGTGACGTCCTGGTGATCCTGGGCGATGACCTCCTCGCCCTGGCGATAGCGTTCGACCACCTGTTCTGGCATCAACGACAGGAGCAGCCGATGGTTTTCCCGGCGCTGTTCATTGAGCAGGTCCTCCTTGATCGTCAGATTCCGGCTCATTTCATTGAAGGCCTTTGTCAGGTCGCCGATTTCATCTCTCGATGTGACCGGAACCGTGACGTCGTACTCGCCTGCACTGATGCGTTGCGCCCCGGCTTCGAGACGGCGTACCGGCCGGATGAACAGGTGAGCAATCGACATCGCGGCCAGGCACATGATGAAAACTATTGCGGTGACCACCAATACTAACGCCCTGGTGAAGGCCGAGATCGGGGCGAAGGCCTCAGAGGTGTCGACGGTGGCCAGAATCGACCAATGCAGGTCGGAGTCCGAGATGTCCATGGGTGCGTAGGCTTCGAGCTCCTCGTTGCCCATATAGTCGGTGTCGATCAGCGTGCCGGTTTCGCCGCGCTGGGCGGCCCGAAGGCCGGCGCTCGCCACTGGCTGAACCAACGTCGTGCCGCGTAACCGGATGGCCTCGTCGACCACGTCGAGCGGCGTCCCGGCCCGCATTGCCTCGCGCTTGAATTCCGCAGGGTTCTCAAGGAACAACCGTGAATCCGAACGCATCAGGTTGTCGGGCCCGGCCAGGTACGTCTCGGTGGTGGCACCCAGGCCGGCCGGCCGCCACTGCCTGTTGGCAGTCATGATCTTGTTGATGCGCGATATCGGTAGCGACAGCGCCAGCACGCCACTGATCTGGCCACCGGTCCCGACAGGCGTCACCAACCATGCCGTGGGGGCGTCCAGTTGCGGTTGATAAGGCTCGAAATCGGTGATCCAGACGTAGTCGATCGTGTTGGCGCCCATCGCCTTTTCGTACGCGTCCCGCAGGTTCGACTCGCGATAAGGGCCCGTCAGGATGTTGGTACCCAGATCGGGGTCCTTGTTGGCGCAGTAGACCACGTTGCCGCGGGCGTCGAGCAGCAGCGCGTCCCCGAACTCGTACCTGCCGACGATCTCACGGAAGAAAGCGTTGTACTTGGCGTTGGCCGCCGACCACGCACTGCCGTCGTGGGCGTCGTCATTGTTGATCGAGTCCGAGTCCGAGTGGAACGGCGCGGTGTAGAACGCCTGCAAATAGCGTTGGGCGTTGCTATTCGGCAACACCGCATTGAGGTCGAGTCTGTCGCCGGTGGCGTCGGCGGTCGCCTTGATGTAATCGTTCTGGTAGTAGTCGACGATCTGCTGCTGCTTGTCGGGAGGGATTGTCGCATTGGACAGTTGATCGAAGCCCGCGGTGAATGCAGCAAGTGCGTCCGGCGTCGTGCTGCCTTGGGAATACACGATCAGCGAGTTCTTCAGGTCCGAGAACAGCGAGTCCAGCGCACGACTCTGCGAGTCGCGCAGGGTTGTCAGTTGGTCGAAAACGGCTGCCCGAAGGGAACTGCGACCTGAGTGGTATCCGATGACCCCGACTGCCGCGGCGGACACGATGCTCGACACCAGCATGATGATGATCAACTTGGATTGGATGCTGAGTTTCGCCAGTGGGCGCCGCTGCTCGAAGCGTCCCGGCCTCAGTTCCGGCGGTGGCGTCGACCCTTCACGCGTCTCCTGGTCAGGCATCGTCGGTTCCGCCGCCCCTTTCGCCGATCTGCCCTGCCGGGCCGATCACGCAGCAGACTAGCGTGAAACGGCCGACGATATTGCCGCCAGCAAAAAAGGGCACAGAAAAGAAGCCGACGGCCCGAGAGGGGACAGCGAACATGAATGGCGCTCGGGCACTACTCAACACATTGGTCGGGCTCGGAGTCGACGTCTGCTTCGCCAACCCCGGCACATCGGAAATGCATTTCGTCGCCGCGCTGGACGCCGTGCCGCGAATGCGCGGCGTATTGACGTTGTTCGAAGGAGTCGCGACCGGGGCTGCCGACGGATATGCCCGGATCGCCGACAAGCCCGCGGCGGTCCTCTTGCACCTGGGTCCGGGGCTGGGGAACGGACTGGCCAACTTGCACAACGCCAAACGTGCACACGTGCCCATCATCGTGGTGGTGGGCGACCACGCGACGTATCACAAACAATACGACGCGCCGCTGGAATCCGACGTTGATGCATTGGCTCATACGGTGTCTGGCTGGGTGCGGCGAAGCGGCGCCGCTGACGAGGTGGCGCGCGACACCGTCGACGCAGTGACAGCCGCGATCGGGCCACCGGGCCGAGTGGCGACGCTGATCCTGCCCGCGGATGTGTCGTGGACCGACAGCACCGACCCGCCGTCAGCTCCGGCCGCAGCGCCCGCTCAGCCGGGGACGGCCTTCGACGCAGGAGCCATCTCTCATGCCGCAGAGGTACTCGTTGCCGGCGAGCCTGCCATGTTGTTCATCGGCGGCGACGCGACCGGCGAAGCGGGCCTGGTCGCTGCTTCGCGGATCGCGGCGGCCACAGGATGCCGATTGCTGTGCGAGACCTTCCCGACCAAACTTTCCCGCGGCGCCGGCCTGCCGGCGATCGACCGGCTGGGCTATTTCGCCGAGGCCGCCGCAGCGCAGCTCGACGGAGTCAAGCATTTGATCCTGGCCGGTGCCCGCTCGCCGGTGTCGTTCTTCGCCTATCCAGGCATGCCCAGCGATCTGGTCCCGGCGGGCTGCAACGTGACCATGCTGGCCGAGGCCGGTCACGCGACGGGTGCGCTGGTCGCCCTCGCCGACGAGATCGCCGCCGACGCACGGCCCGTCGTCGCCGAATCGAGCAGGCCTGAGCTGCCCACCGGGGCGTTGACGGCCAGCAGTATCGCCGAGGCGGTCGGAGCGCTGCTGCCCGAGGACGCGATCGTGGTAGACGAAAGCAACACCGGCGGCCTGGCACTTCCCGCGGCGACCGCCGGTTCGCCCCGGCACGACTGGCTGACGTTGACGGGCGGCGCGATCGGGTACGGCTTGCCCGCCGCGGTCGGCGCCGCAACCGCGGCCCCGCAGCGCAAGGTGCTGTGCCTGCAGGCCGACGGCTCGGCGATGTACACCGTGTCCGCCTTGTGGACCATGGCCCGCGAGCAACTCGACGTGACCACGGTGATCTACAACAACGGCGCGTACGACATCCTGCGGCTGGAGTTGCAGCGGGTCGGCGCGCAAGAGGCGGCAGGCGCGCCGGGCCCACGGGCCGAGGCGCTTCTCGACCTTGATCCGCCGCGGATGGATTTCGCTGCGCTGGCAGCGGGCATGGGTGTGCCCGCGCGACGGCCGCAAAACGCCGAGGACTTCGTCACCGCGTTGTCCGACGCGCTGACGTCCCCGGGTCCGCATCTCATCGATGCGGTGATCCCCTCAGTGATGGGATGAGCGTGACTGATCCGTTTGACCTCCAGCGATTTCTCGATGCGCAGGCGCCCGTGTACGAGACGGTCCTCAGCGAGTTGCGCGCGGGTTCGAAACGTAGTCACTGGATGTGGTTCGTTTTCCCTCAGTTGAAGGGCCTCGGCCGCAGCGCGACGGCGGTGCACTTCGGTATTTCGTCGATTGCCGAAGCCCAGGCCTACGCGAACCACGACACGCTGGGTTCGCGGTTGCGCGAGTGCGCGCGCCTGGTGAACGCTATCAACGGCCGGTCGGTCCGCGAGATCTTCGGCTCGCCAGACGATCTCAAGCTGCGTTCGTCGATGACCCTCTTTGCCCATGCGACCACCGATAACGCCGATTTCAGCGAGCTGCTGGACAAGTTCTACGGCGGCGAGCAGGACGCTGCGACATTGAAGCTGTTAGGGGAGCGGCCGCATAACTAGCCAGCCGTGGGGTGTGACCACGACCTCGTCGACGTCCGTCTGCGCAGGCATTGAGTCGCCGCCGAGCACTTTGGCTGATCGAAACCCTAACTTGCGCAGCGTAATGTGGAATGGATCGTCGCCGAGATTGAGCGCAACGAGCAGGACTTCGTCGTCGGCGCTGCTCGAATACACATAGCGGCGATTGTCCAACAGCAGCGACGCCGTCGTCGCACGCTGCAGCCACGGGTGCCGACGCCGCAACCCGATCAGAAACTGATGCAACCGAAATACATCTTCGGCGGCTTCGTCGGGAGGCGGTGGCGACAAGGGGAATTCAGGCCGCACGGCGTCATCACCGCCGAACCTTTCCTCCTTCACCGCCCGGTAACCGTATTCGTCGCCGGCATAAACGCTGGGGATGCCGCCGGTGGTCATCAGGACCACGTTCGCATGCGCCAGGTGCCGTGAGTCAGTCAACGCGCTCGCGATACGCGTGACGTCGTGGTTGCCGACGAACGTCAATGGGACGAAACTGGCCAGGAAATCGTTGTGGCGCTGCAACGCCCAGTCGAGTTCGTGAAAGTTGCCGTCATTCAAGGCACTCCAGATGGCCTTCCAAAGTTCGTATTGAGTGACGGAGTCGAATCCGGCTTGGTCAACCTGAGCGGAATAGTCGCCGTGAATGACCTCGCCGACGAACCAAGCGTCGGGATGCTCACTGCGGACCCGGGGGATGACCGCTGCCCAGAACGCGGACGGCATCGCGTAGGCCGCGTCCAGCCGCCATCCGTCAGCACCCCTACTCAGCCAGTGCCGCATCACGTCCGCGACGTAATCGACTACTTCGTGGCTTTCATGGTCGAGCGTAATGAGCTCGCTGTGCCCTTCGAAGGTGTGAAAACCGTTGCGGCCCTTCCGCAGCCAGGACCTGTGCGGAAAATCCGCGGCGACGTGGTTGAACACGCCGTCCAGCAGGACCCGCAGACCGCGCTGGTGCGCCTCTGCGATCAGGAAGTCGAAGTCGGCGTCATCGCCCAGGCGCGCATCGATCCGGTAATGGTCGGTCGTGTCGTACCCGTGGCTCCGTGACGCGAAGATCGGTCCGAGCGCAACGCCGGAGGCGCCCAACTCGATGGCGTGGTCGAACCATGCGGCGACGCGTCGCAATCGATGCTCGTCGAGCGGGGGTGGCGGGTCGGCCGGATATGCCCCGACGAAACCCAGCGGATAGATCTGCCACCACACCGCGTGCTGCACCCATGCATGCGACACGGAAGCGCAGTCTACGCGCGCCGATGAGCCAACTCGACAGCCCTGCATAGAACATGTTCTAGTGCAGGAATGCTGGAGTTCATCCGGGAAGACCTGCCCACTGCAGAAATGGAACGGCTTCGGGGCATCTACGAACCCCTGACGAAATCGGTGCGCGAGCTGATCGACGCCACGATCAGAACCGAGATGGACGAGGCCACCGTGTCGGAAGTGACCGCACAAATCGAGGCCGCGACCGCACGACTGCGCGACAGCCAACTGCCCGGACCGTTCGGCGTGCGGTACACCCGCGAAGGCCTTGGGATGGCCTGGGGCAACCCCGTGATCGGGGTGCGGAACCCGATCGCTCCACCCGTCGACCTCGAATTCGACGAGTCCGGCAGGGTGCGGGCGGATTTTCATCTCGGCGCCGCCTACGAGGGACCACCCGGTCACGTGCACGGCGGCGTATGCGCTTTGGTGCTCGACCACGTCCTCGGTGAGGTCGCCAGCGGTGGCCTGACGCGGCCGTCGTTCACGGGCACCATCAGCTGCCGGTATCTCCGGGGGACGCCACTTGGCGACTTGCACACCGAGGCCACCATCGAACGAATCGACGG
>JAVHWG010000359.1:0-2683 GCA_032159965.1 Mycobacterium sp. | reverse complement strand
GGCCCCCCTGGTTGATGCTGCTTCTGGTACCCATGATCGCCACCATGATCGGAGTGATCCGTCCACTACTGGCGACGGTGCTGCCGCGGTGCGGCAGCCCGGCCGCCCTGACGGTGCTCGCCACCGGGCTGTTGCTGTCGTCGGCCGCCACCCAACTGCTGGGTCTGCACTTCATCTTCGGTGCGTTCCTGTTCGGCGTGGTGTGCCCGCGCGGGGGCCCCGACCGGGTGCACCAGGAGGTGGTGGATCGGTTGACCACTGTCGGCGGCCAACTCCTGCTGCCGGTGTTCTTCGTGATCGCCGGCCTCAACCTCAATCTGGGCAAACTCGAGGTTGCCGATTTCGGCGAGCTCGCGGCGATCCTCGCGGTCGCGATCGGCAGCAAGCTGGCGGGCGCGTTCGCCGCCGCAGCGCTGCACCGGCTACCACGACGACAGGCTGGACAGGTCGCCATTCTGATGAACGCCCGCGGCCTCACGGAGATCGTGGTCCTCACCGTCGGGCTGGACGCCGGGTTGCTGGACGGCCGACTGTACTCGCTCATGATCGTGATGACGTTGGTCACCACCGTCATGACCGGCCCGCTACTGAGTCTGTTCCGCGACGACAGTGTGTTCCGCGACGACAGCGTGTCCCGCGACGACGGCGTGTCCCGCGACGACAGTGTGTCCCGCGACGACGATGTCCGAAGGAACCCGCCGGCCACCCGACGGCAGTCGGACAGCCCCTACGAGTTCCAGAGAGGAACCTGATGTCCGCTCATCGGTACGACGTGGCGATCCTGGGGTCGGGCATCGGTGGCTCGATGCTCGCCTGCATCCTCGCCAAGCATGGCGTGTCGACCCTGCTTCTGGAGGGCGGGACCCACCCCCGGTTCACCATCGGTGAGTCGCTCATTCCGGAGACCGGGATACGACTGCGTATCATCGGCGAGAAGTACGGTGTGCCGGAGATCGGCTGGATCGGGTCCTTCCACGCCCTGCGCACCAGGGTCAGCAGCAACTGCGGCGCGAAGCGCTCGTTCAGCTACATGTACCACAGCCCCGGCAAGGCCCATCAGGTCGAGCACGTCAATCAGCTGCCGACGCTGACGCCGCCGTTCGGCCCGGACTCACACCTCTTCCGTCAGGACACCGACGCGTACCTCGCCGAATTGTCGATCCAGTATGGAGCGACGTACCGTCAACAGACGCGTATCGAGGACATCACGTTCGATCGGGACTTCGTCGAGCTTCGGGCATCAGGCGGCGAGACGTTTCGCGCGTCGTTCCTCATCGACGCCTCCGGTATGCGCTCGATGGTGTCGGACCTGCTCGGCCTGCGCGACGAGCAGCCACGGTTCCGTACGAACACGCGCGCGCTGTATACGCACATGATGGGCGTCAAAAGCGCCGACCTGCTGATCGACCCGCCCGGCGGGCACCAGATGCCGTCTCCGCTCGGTCAGGCCACCATGCATCACGTGTTCGACGGCGGCTGGATCTGGGTCATCCCGTTCAACAACCACCGCACCGCGACGAACCCGCTTACCAGCGTCGGCATGATGCTGGACCGGCGCAGGCACCCGCATCCGCAGGGCACGCCGGAACAGGAGTTCCGGCGGATCACCGCCGGCTTCCCGACGATCGCCCGGCACTTCGCGGACGCCACGGCGGCGCGGCCGTGGATCGGCTCGGGCCGTATCCAGTACTCGTCACCGCATCTGCTGGCACCCCGGATGCTCCAGCTGCCGCACGCGGCGGCGTTTGTGGACCCGCTGTACTCCAGCGGCATGTCGGTGCTCACCGTGGCGGTGGACCTCATCGCCGAGCGCCTGCTCAAGGCCGTGGCCGAGGATGACTTCGCGGTCGAGCGGTTCCAGTTCATCGAGGACGTGGTCAATCGTGGATTCGACCATTACGACATGATCGTATCCCGATCGTTCGACGCGTTCGCGAGCTATGACCTGTGGAACGCGTGGAACCGAAACTGGATGCTGGGCAACATGCTCGGCGCGTTCGGGCCCCTGTCGCTGCTACTGCGCTACCTCAGGACGAAAGACCGCAGCCACCTGGAGAAGACGACGGAGCCCGGCCGGATCGGAGTGCTCGGCAGCCACCTGCCGGAAGTTGTGGAGGTGATGCGGTTCTCGCAGGGCGCCATCGACGAGGCCATCGCCGGACACCTTACGCATGACGAGGCCGGTCGGCGCATCTTCGAACGGCTCGGCAGCTGCGACTTCCTGCCTCCCTACATGGGCTTCGGCGATCCGGACCAGCACGTTCCGGCCACCTTCACGCTGCTTGCCGGCGCGCGACACGTCAACTGGTACCGGCGAAACGCCTCGGCCAGGTGGAAGGACAACTGCACGTTCCCACTCACCACCTATGCCCGGCACGCGCTCGGTTTCGTGCTCGAGACCACCGGCGACTCGATCCGGCAGGCATTCTCCGGTATCCGGGACGTGTTTTTCGCGTCCAATACCGACTGGCGCTACGTTCCCGCCGCGCTGAGTGCCCACGGGCGCAGGTGGACGCCGATTCCCGAGTTCGTTCCTGCCGTGGAGTCCCCCGTCGAGACGGTCGGGGTCGGCGGCGACACTGGGCGAGGAGCGGCCTGAGCGGGTCAGTCGCGCTACCGGGCAGCCGGCCGCCGGCGGCGCGGCGGCGCTCAACGCGGTGAATCCCGCCGAGCCGTGCGCCCC
>JAVHWG010000349.1:0-9569 GCA_032159965.1 Mycobacterium sp. | reverse complement strand
GTGACCGGGATCCCCGAGAGCGACCTCACCAAGCACGAGCACGGCGACAAGGTCAGCATCGGCGACATCGAGATCGAGCTTCTGCACACCCCCGGTCACACGCCGGGCAGCCAGTGCTTTCTGCTTGACGGCGCGCTCGTGGCCGGCGACACCCTGTTCCTCGACGGCTGCGGACGCACGGACTTCCCCGGCGGCGACATCGATGAGATGTACCGCAGCCTGCACCAGCTCGCGGACCTGCCGGGCGACCCGACGGTGTTCCCCGGCCACTGGTACTCGGCCGAGCCCAGCGCGGCGCTGTCGGACGTGAAGCGCAGCAACTACGTCTACCGCCCGACGAGCCTGGAGCAGTGGCGGATGCTGATGGGTGCCTGACCGATCCCCTTGTGTTTCGGAACAACGTTACGTAACGTCGCTCTGCATGGGAGAACGGGTCAGTCTCAACGTCGAAGAGTCCGTTGCCACGATCACGATGGACGACGGCAAGGTCAACGCATTGTCGCCGGACATGTTGCTCGAGATCAACGAGGCACTCGACCACGCAGAACTCGAAGGTGTCGGTGCGGTCGTCATCGCGGGCAACAACAAGGTGTTCAGCGGGGGCTTCGACCTCAAGGTGCTCACGGGTGGCGGCCAGCCCGCCATCGAGATGCTCGCCGGTGGATTCGAGCTCGGCGCGCGGCTCCTCGCCTTTCCCAAACCGGTCGTGATGGCCTGCACCGGCCACGCCATCGCGATGGGTTCGTTCCTGATGTTGTCCGGTGACCACCTGATCGGTGCGCCATCGCACCGGGTGCAGGACAACGAGGTGTCGATCGGGCTGAAGATGCCTGGGCCCGCGCTGGCGATCCTGCGAAATCGCCTGACGCCCGCCGCATTCCAGCGCGCGGTCTGCCTCTCAGCAGTCTTCCAGGGCGACAGTGCCCTTGCCGCAGGCTTTTTCGATGAACTCGTCGCGTCGGACCTGGTGCGCCCGCGGGCCCACGAGGTTGCGCAGTCCCTGACAAGCCTGCACGCCGTCGCGCACAAGGACAGCAAGCTGGTGGCCCGCAAAGACGTCCTCGACGAGATCCGCAGGACCATCGCGGCGGAATTCCGTCAGTCCTAGCGCATGCCCCGGGCCAAACAGCGGACGCCCGAACTGCGCGACCGGGTACTCGACGTCGCTGTCAATGCACTTGGCGAACACGGGGTTTCGGGATTCACCGCACGACGGGTCGCCGAGCTCGCCGGGACCTCGGTGCCGGCTGTCTACGAACTCTTCGTCGATAAGGCAGGGCTGATCCGACAGGTCTACTTCGAGGGTTTCCGCCTGCTCGGCCGCGACCTTGCCACCGTGCCCGCCACCGACGACCCGGTGGCAGACGTCGAGCGGCTCGCGCCCGTCTTCCGCCGGTTCTGCATCGAGCGGCCGGCACTGGCACAGGTGATGTTCTCCAGGCCGTTCGCATCCTTCGATCCCGGTCCCGAAGACCTGGCGGCCGGGGCCGCCGTGCGCGAGGTGTTCACCGGCCGGATCAAGCGCTGCGTCGACGAAGGGTTGTTGCGGGGCAATCCCACCGATATCGCTCATGTGCTGCTGGCGCTGGTCCAAGGCCTGGCAGTGCAGGAGGGCGGCCGGTGGTTGGGCAACTCGAAGGCCGCGGTCAACCGGCGGTGGGCGCTCGGCGTCACCACCCTGCTGGGTGGCTTCAGCGTGGGGACAGCCCCAGCGCGCTCTTGATGATCGCTTCCATCCGGCCCGCCATCTCGACGTGGCCGGCATTGTTCGGGTGCGTACCGTCGGCTCCGATCAGATCGGGGCCCGTCAGCCATCCTTCGGCGATGGGATCGACCCAGATGGCACCCGTTTCCTTGGCCTGCTGCCGCAAAGTGTCACGAATCGCTGCCACTGGCGGGAAGACATCCGGGGCCGGCCAGACCGGGCCGACGACGACGAGCTTGGCGGCCGGCGCCACTCTCCGCGCGTTGGTGAACGCGTCGTGCGCGGCGCCCGACACTTCCTCGATCGGCGCCGATCCGTCGTTTCTGCTGCCGAAAAACAGAATCACGCTGTCGTCCGGTGCAGTCAGCCGCGCGGCTTCCTCGCCGTAGATCGTCCCGGCAGTACCGCGCTGGACGTAACCGGAGCCGCCCTGGCCCGAAACCGCCGGGACGACGTCGATTCCCTGCCCGCGCAGGCTGTTCCAAGCGATCTCGGGCCAGCCGTCGGGACCATTGCCGCCCTCGTTGCTTCCGCCGGTGATGGAGTCGCCGATCACGACGATGCGGTACGGCGGGCCTGGCGGCCGCACGCCGGGGTCCGCGACGGCGGCGGGCGCACCGACCATCCAGAAAGCGGCGATGATCGCGATGACGGCGGCAAACCTACGTCGAGACACCCCCGCATCATGCCAAAACAGGTCGGGTTTCCGCATCAATTCACCTGCTGTTACCGCAATCTTCGGAGATCGCGCAGAGCACGTAAGATGCACCCGTCAGCAACCTCACGAAGACTATGGACCGACAGGTTGCATTTGAGGGGAAGGTGGCAGCCATGGGCTGGTTCCAAGACCGATGGCAAGACTTGATGAGCGGTGGATCGGGCACATGGCTCGCGATCGCGGTGTGGGTGGCCGTCCTCCTGGGGGTGGCCGCGCTGATCTACGCCCACCGTCAGATCAAGCAGGGCCGCGAGCTCCGGCTCGAAGAAACCCGTCCGCACGTCGCGATGTTCATGGAGCCGCACGCGTCGGACTGGCATCTCATCGAGCTTGTGGTACGCAACTTCGGCGAGACGTCCGCCTATGACGTGCAGTTCACGTTCATCAACCCGCCGACGGTCGCTCAGTACGAGGGTGAGTCGAGCGGCAGGGTGCACATCGCCGAGCTGTCACTGCCGGACATCATCCCGGTGCTGGCTCCCGGGCAGGAGTGGCGCACGGTCTGGGACTCGGCCCCCAGCCGCGCTCAGCTCGGCTCCTCGATCGACTGGCGATTCACCGGCACCGTCAAGTACTTCGACGCTGCCGCACCGGAGGATACTGGTAAGCGCGGCAAACGATCCGGCCGCAAGCGGCACGACTTCCAGACGAAGGTGATCCTCGACTGGGAAGACCTGCAGCCCGTTCAGCGCGTTGAGTTGATGACGGGTCACGACCTGGCCCAGCGGGACAAGCAGAAGCTGGAATTGTTGCGAAACCTGTTGACCTACTTCCACTATGCGAGCCTGGAGACCCGCGCGGACGTCTACCGCAGTGAGATCGACGGAGTCCGGCGTGCGACCGAGGCGGTGAAGGAGAGGCTGCGAAGCAAGCAGCTGGAGGATCCGACGGACGTCGTCCAGATCCGGCCTCTGAACATCGATGCGCAGTATCAGCCCAATGGACGCCACCACGACCAGCCGGTGTCGCACTAGCTCATTTGGTGCCGGCGTCGCGCGCCTGTAGGCGGTCGAGGATGTTCGAGATCAGTTGATCCTGGGCCATCAGGTGCTTCTGGATCTCCTCGGCCTCCTTGAGTACCGCCTCGGCGTCCTTGAACGTGTCTTCTGCGCGTTTGTCCGCCGCCTTGGCCTGAATGTTCTGCCCCACGATGATGATCGGCAGAAGAACAAGCTGCAGGAATGTCTGCGCGATCCACGCGACGATAATGATCGGTTCGTGGCTGCCAATCGCAGACGGAAGGCTGATGAATGCCAGAACCGTGAAAAGGTATGCCGCCCACATGGTCCCGACGACCAGCGTGATCGCCAGCCCGAAGCGGGCGTTGAATCGGACAATCGGGTTTTCGTGATTGATCCCGCGGATTTCTCGGACCTTGACCGGTTTATTGTCGCGAAGCTCGGCGACGCGAGGGTGGCGCACATACTCGTAGATGGTCGACATCACCGCATGGTCCCATTACGCGGTATGAAACTGATTGATTGGCAACCTGTTCCCAGGTGGTGCACAGATTCAGGCGTTGCGCTGCGGGGCGCTGCGCCCGGCGAGTTGAGCCGCGACGCACACGATCGCGGTGCCCAGCAGGGCGCCACCGAAGGTATCGGTCAGGTAGTGGAAACCGACCGCCACCATGCTGATCATGCCCAGCAGGCTGACGATGACCGCAATCGCCACCACCCACAATCTGGCGCTGACTATCAGGACAAGCAGGCTCATCACGATCACCACTTGTGTGGTGTGGCCGCTCGGATATGCCAAGCCGTCCTTCATGCGACCAAACAGCCGTTTCAACAGGTAGACGCCCAGCAACCCGGCCGCCGGGCAGACCACAACCGCCACGGCCGCACTCCACCACCGCCGGTACAGTGCCACGACCAGACAGAGCAGCAGCACAGAGCCCAGCATTCGCCAGTCGGTGAAGATCAGAAGCCAGCGCTGGCGCAGGGCCGCCGGATCGCCGTCATCCCGGTAGAACGGCCGGTCGATGGCCGTGAGCCCGTGGCCCACGCTCCACCCCAGCAGCAGCAACCCCGCCATCGCAACGAGGGGCCACCACCGAACAGCGGTACCGGCAGTCATGTAGTCAGGCTAATCGCTCACTCTAAGAGGCTGCGCCACCATGCCCAGGCATCATGCGCGATGCCGAGAACAGACGGATTGTCGAGCCCTACGAAGACGTCTGGCCCGCGCTTCGACAGGGCGGCGGCTTCACCGAGGACACGACGGTCAACCTCATGCTATGCACAAGGAAGGAGAACCCCCCGGCACGTGCGGTTCGACCGCGTGCTGATCAAGGGGCCGCATTGGGCGGCCGCCGATATCGACTGCTGGGCGCCGAGATTCGTAGTGCGGCCGGGCATGCCTGGTCCGGTCACGCTTGACGAAGCACCAGCAGCTCACCTGTCAACGATCCTCCGTCAAGCAGCTGTCCAATTTGGTCACTCTGACGTTCGGCCAACTGCCAGGGGCGCTTATGCCCATGCCGGGCGACGAGCGCGGCGTCAACCGCATCGACGCGCTCATTCCATGACTGTGGGATCGCGGGCAGATCGGCCGTGCTCAGCGACTGTTCGACTTCCAAAGAGGACTGCTTGAATAGTCCGACTAGATCGTTCCGCGTCGGAAAGTGATTGCCTTCAACCTGATTGGCGGGTATCGCACCGTGCGCCATGAAGATGAGCAGTCCGATGCGGCCTCCACGGCGCACCGTGCGCCGCAACTGCTGCAGCAGCGCGAGTTGATCGGCGGTCGTACACAAGACGCCCAACGACCAGGCGGCGTCGAAACTTGCGTCGGCCACCGGTAGCGCCGAACCTTCCGCACACACCACCGGATGATCGAACAACGTCCGTGCGGCGCGGCATGCACCCACTTCCGGCTCGACAAGCACTGGCTGAACCGAACGGGATTGCGCCGCATACGCAGCGGGTCCGCCCACGCCTGCTCCGCTGTCGAGCAGCAGGTGGCCGGGACGCAACTTCATCTGATCGATCAGCCAGTCCAGGCCGGCGGGACTCCCGCTGCCGCGGCACCCCGCAGGAACGTAGTAGTCCGGTCCCAGCTCGGTGGCCACCTGAGCCGTCCATTCCGCGACGGTGTCGAACTCCGCGTCCATCGCTTCGCTCACGATGCCTCCGCCCGGATGCGGCGGCCGACTTCGGCTTTGATCTCGGCACCGACGCGGGGCCCGGATGCCGACGCCAGGCCCGAGACGTTGACGCCCTGGACACCATCGATCGACAGCAGCGCGCGCGCTTCGGCGACCGCGGCGTCGATACCGGCGGCCACCGGATCCGCTGCGCCCAGCACCTCCGCGGTGACTGCCTGATCGAGTTCGAGGCCGGGCAAGCCTTGCAGCACGGCAGCCGACACGCTGTCGGTGAAGACCGCGACCGCCGCAATCACCGGAATCGACAGGCCCGCCGATCGGCCACTCGACATGAAGTCGGCGACCGTGTCGGCATAGGGCACGTGGTTGAGCACCGCCACGCTCGCTCCGGCCCGCTGCTTCTCCACCAAACGAGCCGGCCGGGCGTGCACGGGCGGTGCTGTGGGTGTCTCGGGTACCGCCGGCACCAACCCGACCGAGGCGGCCAACGACACCAGTCGCGGACCGTCGAGATCGAAAGTCTGCGTGACCTCGGGGCGCACGTCGTAACCGCGGCCGTCACCCGTCACGCACATCACCGTGTGGACGCCGACGCTGCGCAGGCCTCGCAATTCCTGCTCGAGGACTACGCGATTGCGATCCCGGCACGACAGAGTGATCCACGGTGTCACACCGGCGTCGAGGAGCAGCCGACCCATGAGCGTCGGGGGGAAGTCGGGCTTGTTCTGATGCTCGCCGACCAGCACGGCGTCACATGACGGCGCAAGCGTCGAGGCCGTTGCCTCGACGTCTGCAGTGTCGAACGGTGTACAGCTGAAGTCGGTGAGCACCAGCGGGACGTCGATATGCCGCGCGGGCGGCCGAACGCCGGACCAAGCCACCACGTCGTCGAATACGCATGCACCCGGGCGCATTTCGCACTGACCGTCGGGTCGCACCCCGCCGCATGGACCGAATTCCATGCGTTTGGGACAACCCAAGTCCGTCGACATCGCCACCCCCACCCGCACATCTGCCTCGCACACTGGTACCCAGACGATCGTGCGCGCAAGCGAATCGGCCTAACATCCACATCAGTCGGACAGAGAGGGCCGGATGGTCGACGGTGATGAGACGGCACGGTTGGGTGACGAAAAGTTCGTGTCGTTGACGACGTTCAAGCGCAACGGGGACGCGGTTTCCTCAGCGATGTGGATCGTCGGCGACGGTGAGCACTTGATGGTCTGGACTCCGGCCGACGCGTGGAAGGTCAAGCGGGTCCGGCGCGACCCGGGCGTCAAGCTGGCCGCGTGTGGACGCACCGGAAAAGTCCACGCCGGGAAGCCCACGGTCGACGGTACCGCTGAGGTGATCACCGATCCCGAAATCGTCTCGCGGGCGGAGTCGCTACTGAAGCACAAGTACCGCTGGGAGTTTCGGATCGTCACCCTCGTGGAGACCATCGCTGCCCGCGGCCGCAAACCACGATATGTCCTGCGGATCGCGACGGTGTAACCGCCGTGCACGTTTCCTGGCAGGCAGATGCGGGTACCCGCGCTGCGCTGGTCGAGCGGCCGGCCGGGAGGTGTGCAGCGTGATTGCCATCGAGTACTGCTCTGCTTGCGGATATCCCAAGTTCGGTCGCCGTGTGTGTTTCGCGTGCCGAGGTGCGGTGGCGATGAGTGATCAGAGGACCGAGCCGAACCCCGCATTGACTGAACCTGAGACCGAACCGATCGGTTCATCGAGAAGGCAACGGCCCCGCGCGTCGATCCGGATTGTCGGCTCGGGCCCGACGTGGTCTTAGTGCCCGGTGGAGGTCGGTAATCGACGGACAGGGGCTGCGCTGCTGAACCCAAGGGTTGCTCCGTCGACCACCTCAGGGGGGCTCACAACGCAACCGATCTTGCCCCACTGTCAGTAGGGGGCGAACTCATCAAGGAGTTCTCCAGCGCGCTGCTTCGTCAACACGTGGCCGAAATTCATAGTCGGCAACTAACCGGCTATCCGGACATGTTCTATTCACGATAAACGATCAACACCGGCGACACCAGAGGTTGATTCGGTCAATCCCCTGCGTCGTCGCCACGGTCGTCACAGGCGGGGCAGCCCTCGCATCGCCTGGGGGCGAATCGGTTTGAGCCCAAGATCGCGACGTGTCCGTGGGCCTCGGATTCCCTTCGGTGATTGCACCACCCGCACATCCGGCCCATGCCCGTCTCGCTACCCGAACTGACGGCGTTGCAAACGTTAGAAGATCTGTAACCCGCCGGCGCGTGGCCACTGCGGGGACGCCCGTTACGGCCAGGCTTGCGGCGGGGGCATGGGATCCATCATCACGGGCCGAGCGCCGTCCCATCGATAGTGCAGGATCGACACCGTGCCGTCGTTGCACGTGGGACAGCTCTGGCCCGAGGGGGCGACGAGCACGGCCGTTTCCGGTGTGGATGCCTTGGCGTCCAAGGTCAGGTACGGCCGCGACTGCCAGAGCGCGGTTCCGACGAACACGCCGCGGTGGAAGAGGAATGCGTTCCGGGGCGACGTCGGCCGCGGGTCCTCGATCGACACCACGACGGCAGACAGGTTGGCGCAGGAATCGAAGTTGCTCCCGCCGACGGGCGCGGGACCCCACGGCGACTGGCTGCGGGTGTCGTGCGGAGTGTGCGCGATCGCACTGTCAACCGCGGTCGCCTGGTCGGGACCGCAGGGGTCGCCCGGGTCGGCACTTGCCGGCGAAGTTCCGAACATCGCGACCGCACAGAGGACCGATGCGCTCAATGACAGTCCACGCACGCGTCCTCCTCGACTTTCGGGGCCTCCCGGACCTCCCGGATCTCTCGCCTCTGCGAAAGTATCGCGCCGCGGCCGCCCGCCGTTGGCGGTTCGAGGAATCGCTCGCACTATGCGGTTGCCGTTAATTACGTATCTCTGAGAAACGGATGCAGGACTAGGTCCATATGCATCGAGGATGTAGGTTGAACCTAGGTTGAGTTGCCAGCCTGCGGGAACGCCGTGGGGCAATCCTCGAGTAATCCTCGATCGCGAGCCCCCTATACGCAGACCCATCCCTTGAAAATCTGTTCTGCTATGCAGGGAGTCAACTTCATGACCGCATTTGCACCTACCCAACTCATCAGAGGCGCCGACCAGTTCGCCACGGAGTGGCTGAGTCCGTCGGAGGTCCACATCACCATCCGTGGCGACATCGACGCGTACAACGCACCCGACCTCGCCGAGTACGTGTTTCAGCGTGCCGCGAACAGCCGGCGCATGATCCTCGACATGTCGGGCGTCGAGTTCTTCAGCACCGCAGGATTCGCTCGGCTACGCACCATCGAGGTCCGGTGCGAACGGGCCGGCGTCGACTGGACGCTGATCCCCAGCAAGGCCGTGTTGCGCGTGCTGACGATCTGCGACCCGCGGCATTCGCTTCCCATCCAGGGGGTCTGACCGCTACCAGGCGAGAACCCGCGCGGCGAGCTCGGGCCCGCAATCTTCCTGGACGAAATGGCTGCCGTTGATGCGATCGTGCGGCTGCCCCGACGCACCCGGAATGTGAGCGATCAAGGGCTTGTCCGCGCGGCCAAGGATCGGGTCGCGCGCGCCAAAGATGCATAAGAACGGTTTCTCCCAGCGGCCCAACGCCTCCCATGCGGCGCGGTTCGCGGCGATCGCCGGGTCGTCCGCAGACGTCGGCACCAGTAACGGGAAAGCACGGGCGCCTGCCTGGAAGCTCTTGTCCGGGAAAGGCGCATCGTAGGCATTGCGCACTTCGGCGGCGAGTTTCGTGACGGTGCCTATCGCGACGATGCGCCCGGCGGGAAGTTTCGGCGAGTAACGCGCGAAGGCGCGCCACATCTTGAACGCTACGTTCGCGGGCTGCTGCCCGGCGGGCAGGAACCCGTTCGCCACCACGATCCGTGCGATCCGGTCGCTGTGCTCAGCGGCGATCCTCAGACCGATCAACGACCCCCAGTCCTGGACGAACAGCGTCACGTCACGAAGGTCCAGACTCTCCATCCACGACGTGACCCATTCGACGTGCCGCAGGTAGGTGT
>JAVHWG010000334.1:0-2935 GCA_032159965.1 Mycobacterium sp. | reverse complement strand
GGGTATCACGCGTGTGCGCTGCTCACCGGCGGCCAGATCCAGTGCTGGGGCCTCAACGCGCACGGGCAGCTCGGCGACGGGACCGGCACCAACAGCTCAATGCCCGTGGACGTCAGCGCCATCAGCGACGCGACCGCGATCGCCACCGGCTACCTGCACTCGTGCGCGCCGCTCACAAGCGGCCAAATCAAATGCTGGGGCGCCCAAACACGCGGGGAGTTAGGAAACGACAGCGAATTCGGCAGCTCAACGCCGGTGGGCCTCGTCGGGATCCCCTAGACCTGGAAAGCCAGCTTTGAGTCGCAGATCGCGCCAGGCGGACGCCGCCTCGCCGACGTCAAGGCGTAGCAGACCCGGCCGCTGGCGACGCGCTACGCGGTCGTCCACCCCCCCAATCCGGTGGGTGCGCAGCGGCCCGCAGGCGCGCCGTCGCTCGCCGGGGGTGGCGGGCTCTCGCGGAGGACCTGCCAGTGGCTGTGGTGCAGGCCGTGATCCATGTGCGGATCGAGCGCCATGACCTCTTCGGGCATCACGACGAACGTCCGCATCATGCCCTCGTCCTCGTGCTCGAGGATGTGGCAGTGGTACATGTAGCGGCCGGTGCCGCCGGCGAACTGTCCCGCGATCGACACGAGCTCGTTGCCGCCGACCGTGATGACGTCCTTCGGACCCGGTCGCCCGCATCGCCGCGGCCATCATCTGCGTACGGTGAAGGACCGCGACACGCGCTGCGGGGTGCCCCCGGCAGGCGTCGCCATGCCGCTGATCTGCAAGCGTGCCCGTGAGTGCTTGCGCAGACGGATGCGGCCGTTGCCCGCTGGTCGCAGCACCAGCGTCCTCGTGGTGGCGGCCGGAATGCTTCCGTGCCTGCGGACGAGCGGCTGGCCGTTGAGCAGGAGCGATCCCGATGCGTTGCACGGAGCGCCGGTGCACGTCACGCGGAGCCTGACGCCCGATCTCACGACAGCCCCGATCGACTTCGGCAGGCTCAGCACGGTGATGGAAGCTGTCGGAGCGACGAACGGATGCGGTGGCGGGGCAGGTGGCGTGGGCTGCGCCGGTGGCGCCGGTGGCGCGGGTGGCGCGGCCTCCTGCAGCATGTGTCCGAATACGGGGTTGTTGCTGGGCGGGCTCGTGACGTTCGGTGTATCGCCAGGGATCACGGGCTTGGTCTCGTCGATGACCCACACCGCGGACGTCAGGGCATCGTCGGGCGCGCCGTCTGCCCACGCCGTGACCTTCACGAAGTAGCGACGGTCGCGCGGCGTCGGGAAACCACCCGTAAACGACGTCGACGTCAGCGGGGCTGTGCACACGGCCGGCGGGGCCGCGCAGTCGAAGGCCGCGAAGTTCCCATCGGCGAAGAATTCGGGCAGCGTGAGATCTGGCGTCGCGACCGTCGAGAAGTCAACGTGCGAGAAGTTGCTACCCGCACCGAGGCTCCATGTAGCGAAGAGCTGGTCGGCAGCGTTGATTCCGGTGCTGAGGATCGTCGGAGGGTCAGCGGCCAGCGCGGGAGCGGGTAGGCAGAACATCACCGCGGCGCCGGCAAGTGCGACGGTGCACTGTCGCCTGCGGTTCAAGGAGAAGCGCCAGCGTGAGCGAGCGCGATCGGTGGTCTTCAGGGCGGCAGAGCTCATCAAGACTCCCAACTGAGATGAAGTTAAAGGAACGGACGACGGCATGGCTCGGGTGGTCTCGAGTACTGCCATGTCGCAGTTCTCGTCGGTCGGCAGCTCAGACGTCCTACGGTGATGAGAAGACAACCAGGGGGATCATCAGGATGAACGCGACGCAGACCATGGCCGTCCCGACGATGCCCATGACCTTGCCGACCGTTGCGACGTCGCGACCGCTGAGGGTGCCGCCAGACGCATCGACGGCCGCTTCGGCGGCCTTGCCGTACTTCCACGCCAAAGGAGCCGTCACGCCAACAATGAGCCCGAGGATGCCCAGAACGAGCGACAGTACGGCATTAGGGGCAGTCTGGAAGTGACTAGGATGCGCGCTCACATCAACCTCCGATCGGTGCGTCGTCTCCTCGACGACGTCTGGATGAGCAATAGCTCGCAAGCTACGCGCATCCACGAGCCGTCGGTAGGCACCCAAGGGTGTGTGCGCGACACCTCCGCCGCGGTCACGGTCGCACGAGTTCGCCATGGCGAACGCCCGGCAAGCATTACCCGCCGCGTGCTGGAAGTCACGCTTCCCGGCAGGCGGGTGACCGTGATCTACGGGTTCGTCCGCGCGCTAGGTGTGGTCGGGGTTGGGGGAATTGTTGGGTGTGAGCCAGGTGGGGATTGGTCGTGTGAGCCGGCGTGCGTCGTTGGGTGTAGGCGGTGCTGAGGGGTAGGACGGGTCGCGCCACAGCCAGGGCGCGAGCTGGGGGTTGCGGTTCTCTTCAAAGACGGCCTAGATGTGCTGCTGCTCGGCGGTGATGAGGCCGTAGCCCTCACTGGACTTGTACAGCTTGACCGTCCCAAAATCAGCCATCGCCACTCCTACACGACCAACTCGCCCGCGAATCTCGGGGGCGTGGCGCCGGGCGCCGGACAGCACTGCGCCCGCGGCTCAGCGGGTCGCTGGCGTCGCGCGTCGGCGGCCGCGTGTCGTCCTGACGCGCAGCGAGGACAGCAGTTGCGCGTCAGGCGGGGGCGACGTTCGGGCAATAGGGGGATGCGATGTGTGCATAAAAGATCGGTGATGGTGGGTTTGGCGGTGCGGCGCGTCGGGGACAGACCGCGTGCAGCATCCCTGCCAGGAGGGGGCGACCATCGCCTCGGGGGATGCCACAAGGCCCTGCGTTCGGGGCCGATTTCTGTTCATTTATTTCGGGAGGCAGCATGCGTCATCTCAGGCACGGCATCGTCACGCTCATCGCGACCGCCGCCGTCCTCGTCCCCGCCGCCGCAGCAAGCGCCAATCCGCAGAACGG
>JAVHWG010000316.1:0-8981 GCA_032159965.1 Mycobacterium sp. | reverse complement strand
CATCTGAAGGTAGTCGGTCAGCACCACCAGATCGGCGTCGGCGCTTGTGGTTCCGCGCTGGCTCGTGTGACGCACCCGTGCCCCTGAGCACCGCAGCGCGCCGACCACCACGTCGGATAGCGGTCCGTCGCCGTGCACTCGGATCCTCATCGAGCGGCCGCGGCTCTTCCGAGCTTGGCGCGTTACGAGATTCGCGTCGGCGAGACGGTGCACCACCTCGACCAACTGGTCCTTGTCGGCAAGGCCCATTTCCACCGCGCGGTCGAGCAAGTCGTCCATGCTGATTCGCGATTGAATCGAGCGCATAAGCGACGCGAGCCGCTCTGTCGTCAGGCCTGACGGCGTGCGTACCAGGACCGCGCGCCGCGGATCCCAGCCGATCTGCACGAATCCGTCCGGTCGTAGCAGCACCGGCATGGCGGGGTCCAGCGTGAAGAGCACCAGTCAACGGTGCCACGGCTGTCACGGCGACCAGGAGTTATCCACAGGCCCCGGGCTCATCCCTGGTTGTCGGCCGGCGTCCTCGTCGCGAGCAACTCGCAGGAATGCGCTTTCAGGCGCATTTCGCGTGTGCAGCAACGCGGCATATGCCTATGATCAGCGCACGTCGGGGATTTGCACAGCCAAATCACAGGGTTCGGCACCTACTGACTGAGGGTGAGACATGACGATCAGGCACCACTCCGCTGTCCCTACACACCGTGGATGGGCCGCGCTGTTCGCGGTGGCCCTAGCGCTCGGTATGACCGTTATCTTCGCACCGGCGCAGGCGAACGCGGATCGGAAATCCACATCGGACGAGATCGACAGTTGGAAGGCCTGCTACGACCAGATGACGGGGTTCGAATCCGCGTCGGCGGCAGACTACGACTGCTGTCTCAAGATGAATATGAAGTGGACTGGCGGGACTTGGCCATCGGGCCATTGCGATGTAACGACAATTACTGCCCAACTATCTCCCTCGACGGCACCAACGAAGTCACAAGTGCCGACTAACGCGCCCAAGGTTCCCCCGGTCCGCAGCCAGCCGTAGTTCTACTGCCGTCACGGCCAACAGAAAGGCCCGCGGCCTCAGTCCTTGCCGTCGCGCTCGGTGTTTTCGCCCTTCTCGCCGGCTTCGTCACGCAACCGCGCGATCGCTTCGTCGATACCGCTTGTGTCGCCACCGATGACCCGGTCGATGAACCCTGCCGGGTCGTCCAGATCTGTACTTGCCGGCAACAGGTCCGGATGCTGCCAGACGGCATCGCGGACATCCATCCCGGCGGCATCGGTCAGCTTCTCCCACAGCTCGGCCGCCTCGCGCAGTTTGCGCGGCCGCAGTTCCAATCCGACGAGGGTGCTGAAGGTCTGTTCGGCGGGGCCGCCGGTGGCGCGCCGCCTGCGAAGCATCTCGCTCAGCGCAGCGGTACCCGGAATGCGTTCGCCGAGCGCGGCGGTCACCACCGTCTGCACCCAGCCTTCGACGAGCGCGAGCAGCGTCTCCAGCCGATCGAGCGCCGCTGTCTGCTCCGGCGTGGCCTTCGGCTCGAAGACCCCCTGGGCGAGGAGTTGTTCCATCGCCGCGGGATCGCCGAGGGACATCGGGTTGATGTCGCGCGCCGCGTCCTCGAAGCCGGACATGTCGATCTTCATGCCCCGCGCGAACGACTCGACGGCATTCAGCAACTGCGACGACAACCACGGCACGTGGGTGAACAAGCGATGATGGGCGGCCTCCCGTGCGGCGAGGAAAGTCAGGATCTCGCTGCGTGGTTGTTCGAGGTCTTTGGACAGCTCCTCGATCGCGTCGGGCATCAGCGCCGCGACGCCCGCTGGGCCCAGAGGCAGCCCGACCTCCGTCGACGTCAGCACCTCCTTCGACAGCGTGCCGAGAGCCTGACCGAGCTGCGAGCCGAACGCCATGCCGCCCATCTGGGAGATCATCGCCATCAACGGGCCGGCCATCGATTGGGCTTCCTCCGGCAACGCCGACGCCCACACCGTCGAAATCTGTTGAGCCACTGGATCACACAGCCGCTTCCAGGTGTCCAGGGTGTTGTCGATCCAATCCTGGGGCGTCCACCCGACCGCCTTCTTGGTACCCGCGGGGAAGACCGTGACGCCGTTCAGCCAGGTGTCGGCAAGGTGTACTGCCTCGCTGATCGCCGTGGACGTGGTCGCCGGAATGGGCCGGACGAACCCGATCGAGCTGGTTGCCAGTCGACGCGCCAAGTCGTAGTTGACGGGTCCTGACGGCGTTCCCGACGCCATCGCCGAACCTGCGCCGCTGAACATCTGGCCGAGCTGGCTGAACAGCTTGCCGAGGTCGGCGGCGTCGAAGCTGCCATCACCGGCGCCGGGGTCCTTTCCGCGCTTGTCGCGGTCTGGATCGTCGTCGGAGGCGAAGCCGAAAGGCAGGTCAGCCATACCTCAACGGTACTCACCAGCAGCCGGCCCCGCGGGTCCGGCGTCACGCTCTCGGTGAACGCCCGGACAGAACCGACCCGTACTCTTGGCGGCGTGAACAGGCGAATCCTGACGCTGCTGGTGGCCCTGGCGCCGGTCCTCGCCTTCGGCTTGCTGCTCGGAACGGTGACGGTGCCCTACGTGGCGCTGGGTCCCGGTCCGACGTTCAACACGCTCGGCGTGGGCCCCGACGGCAAGGAAGTCGTCGACATCGAGGGCACCAAGGTGTATCCGGTCACCGGGCACCTGAACATGACCACCGTCGCGCAGCACGACGAGCTGAGCATCTTCGAGGCTTTGATGTTGTGGGGTTCCGGCCGGGACCAGCTCGTTCCCCGCGACCTGGTCTATCCGCCGGACAAGTCGCGTGAAGAGGTCGACAAGAGCAACTCTGCCGACTTCGAGGCATCGGAGACCAAGGCGCAGAACGCGGCCCTGGGCTATCTCAAATACGCACCCGCGGTGACCGTGCAGGTGGTCAGCAAGGACGGTGCGTCGGACGGGAAACTTCAGGTCGGTGACGCGATCGACAAGGTGAACGGCACACTGATCACGTCATCGGGCCAATTCCAGGACTTGCTTAAGCAAACGAAACCCGGCGACCAGGTAGTCATTGAATCTCGTCGCAAGGAGCAGGCAGAACCCGCAACCACGACGATCACGCTGGGCAAAGGCGACGATCCCAACCGGGGCTATCTCGGGGTGGCGGTCACATATGCGCCCTGGGCGAACTTCAAGATCGACTTCAACCTCGCGAACATCGGCGGTCCGTCCGCAGGTCTGATGTTCGCGCTGGCGGTGGTCGACAAGCTGACCGACGGCAACCTCACCGGCTCGAAGTTCATTGCGGGCACCGGCACGATCGACAACAAGGGCGAAGTCGGTGCGATCGGCGGGATCACGCACAAAATGCTCGCCGCGTACGAGGCAGGAGCCGCCGTCTTCCTGGTGCCCGCCGACAACTGTGCCGAGGCCCGCACCGGCAACGACGAGGGCCTCCTCCTTGTGCGCGTAGAGACACTGGAGAAGGCTGTCGACGCACTGCACACCATTTCTGCCGGTGGCGAACCACCTCGCTGCTAAAGATCCGCCCAGACGGCGATGCGTACAGTTGGCGGCACGGTAGTCCCCTAACAGACCCATCTACCAGGAGTTAATGACGTGGGAATGCGGCCCTCGGCGAGGATGCCGAAGCTGACTCGGCGCAGTCGGATCCTGATCGGCATCGCACTTGTCGTCGTCCTGCTGCTGCTGATCGGTCCCCGCATCGTCGACGCATACATCGACTGGATGTGGTTCGGAGAGCTCGGCTACCGCTCGGTGTTCACGACGGTGCTGGTGACCAGGACCGTGATTTTCCTCGTCGCCGCGCTGCTGGTCGGCGCGATCGTCTACGCGGGACTGGCACTGGCTTACCGCACCCGGCCGGTATTCGTCCCTGCGAACGGGCCCAACGACCCGGTGGCCCGCTACCGCACGATCGTCATGTCCCGGCTGCGGCTGTTCGGCATCCTTCCTCCAGTTGCCATCGGCCTGCTCGCGGGCATCGTGGCGCAGAGTTACTGGACCCGCGTCCAGTTGTTCCTTCACGGCGGGGATTTCGGTGTCACCGATCCGCAGTTCGGCATCGACCTCGGTTTCTACGCATTCGACCTGCCGTTCTACCGCCTTGTGCTCAGCTACCTCCTGGTCGGGGTCTTCCTCGCGCTCCTGGCCAACATCGTCAGCCACTACATCTTCGGTGGCATTCGGTTGTCGGGCCGCTCCGGGGCGCTGAGTCGATCGGCCCGGGTTCAGCTGATGGCGCTGCTCGGAATCCTTGTGCTGCTCAAGGCCTTCGCGTACTTCCTCGATCGATACGAGTTGCTGACCCATACCCGCGGCGGCAAACCGTTCACCGGCGCCGGCTACACGGACATCAACGCGGTGCTGCCCGCGAAGATGATACTTCTGGCTATCGCGGTCATCTGCGCAGTTGCCGTGTTCTCTGCGATTGTTCTGCGCGACTTGAGAATTCCAGCGATCGCCGTGGTGTTGTTGCTGTTGTCGTCGTTGGTCGTCGGTGCGGGGTGGCCGTTGATCGTCGAGCAGTTCAGCGTGAAACCCAATGCGGCGCAGAAGGAAAGTGAATACATCAAGCGAAGCATCGGTGCCACCCGCGGGGCTTATGGCCTCACGGACACCATGGTCAGTTATCGCGACTACGGTGGCGACCCCACCCCCCAGCAGGTCGAGGCCGACCGCGCGACTATCTCCAACATCCGGCTCCTCGACCCGACGATCGTCGGCCCTGCCTTCATGCAGTTCCAGCAGGGCAAGAACTTCTACTACTTCCCCGATCAACTGTCGATCGACAGGTACAAGGACCGCGCCGGAAACCTGCGCGATTACGTGGTCGGGGCACGCGAACTGAACCCCGATCGGCTGATCGACAACCAGCGCGACTGGATCAACCGCCACACCGTTTACACCCACGGCAACGGTCTGATCGCCTCGCCCGCCAACACCGTGCGCGGGCAGATCGCCGACGACCCCAACCAGAACGGTGGCTATCCCGAGTTCATCGTGAACGCGGTGGGCCCCAACGGAGTGATCCGCTCCGAGGGGCCGTCGCCGCTGGAGCAGCCGCGGATCTACTACGGACCCGTCATCGCCGGTGTGTCCGCGGATTACGCGATCGTCGGTCAGAACGGACCCGACCGCGAATACGACACCGACACCAACAACTACACCTACAGCGGCAGCGGTGGTGTTCATATCGGCGGCTGGTTCTCGCGTGCAGTTTTCGCTGCAAAGTTTGCAGAGCGAAACTTCTTGTTCTCCAACGTGATCGGCGAGAACAGCAAGATCCTGTTCAATCGGGATCCGGCCCAGCGTGTGCAGGCCGTAGCGCCCTGGCTGACCACCGATCAGATGGTCTACCCCGCGATCGTCAACAAGCGCCTGGTGTGGATCATCGACGGTTATACGACGCTGGACAACTATCCGTACTCGGAGTTGACGTCGCTGTCCTCGGCCACCGCCGATTCCAACGAGGTGGCGGTGAACCGGCTGGCGCCTGACAAGCAGGTCAACTACATCCGCAACTCGGTGAAGGCCACCGTGGATGCGTATGACGGCACCGTCTCCCTGTACGCGCAGGACGAAAGCGACCCCGTGCTCAAGGCATGGATGTCGGTCTTTCCCGGCACTGTGAAGCCGAAGAGCGCCATCAGTCCCGACCTGGCGGCGCACCTGCGCTACCCGGAGGACCTGTTCAAGGTGCAGCGGATGCTGCTGGCCAAGTATCACGTCGACGACGCGGTGAAGTTCTTCTCCACATCGGACTTCTGGGACGTCCCGCTGGACCCGAACCCGCAGGCAAGCAGTTACCAGCCTCCTTACTACATCGTTGCCAACGACCTCAACAAAGGCGACAACACAGCTGCGTTCCAGCTCACCAGCGCGATGACCAAATTCAATCGAGACTTTCTGGCGGCTTACATCAGCGCGAGTTCCGATCCCAGCACGTACGGAAAGATCACCGTGCTGAAGATCCCCGGTGAGGGCGGGGTCAACGGTCCCAAGCAGGCCAACACGCGGATCAAGACCGACCCCAGCGTGTCGCAGCAGATCGGCATCATCGAACGCACGAATCAGATCCGGTGGGGCAACCTGCTAACGCTGCCGGTCGCCGGCGGCGGTCTGCTCTACGTGGAGCCGGTGTACGCCTCGCCTGGGAGCAACGACGCGTCGTCGTCGTACCCGCGGCTGATCCGCGTCGCGATGCTCTACGGCGACAAGGTGGGATACGGCGCCACGGTGTCGGAGGCACTCAAGGCGCTGTTCGGTCCGATCGTTGCCGACAATGCCACCAAACCGTTGCCGGTCGCGGGCCCACCAGGGGCGCCGCCGGCGGCCTCGCCTACACCCCCGCCCGGGACCCTTACTCCGCCGCCGTCGGGTCAGCAGGCGCCCGGGGCCGTGCCGCCGGGACCGCCGGTCCAGCTCTCCGGTGCGAAGGGGGCCGCGTTGGCTGACGTCCAAGCTGCGTTGGACGCGCTGAACCAAGCCAAGCAGAGTGGTAACTATGCCGACCTCGGGACGGCGTTGCAGCGGCTTGACGACGCGATGAACAAGTACAACAGCACCAAATAGCCCCTGACGGGAAGTTTGCTCTCCGGGCAGAACCGGGTGCATGATCGTGTGTGAACGTCGGGGGTGTGTGCTCGCTGAGACTGAGAAGCATATTGGCTGAAGAGCTTGATTAGCAGACCGCAGGGCAGCAATGGATGAGTGGATCACCACCCGGTTGAGCCGGCTGGGGCTGTCCTCCCGGGCGCGCCGGCTCGTTGCTGGTGTCTACGGCTCTGCGATGGTTGTGCTCGCCGCGACGGCCCGTTTCGGATCCGAACCTCACCAGGCGCAACCGGTGAACGAAGTCGCCTGCATCCTCGCAGTGGGTGTTGCCATGGGATGTGCGACTTTCGCGGCGCGCCGCGCCGAGGGCCGCGTGCGGTACGGCTGGCTGGCGATGGCGGTGGCCCTCCTGTCGTGGGTGCTGGGTGAGTTCCTTGAGATCATCAGCGGCGTCTCGCCTGGCGCCGAGACTTCCTGGCAGCCCACACCTGCCGGGAGTGTGATGGTCGTATTCCCCGTCGGCGCGCTGGCGGCGCTGCTGTTGCTGTCCGTTGGCGGCGGTGGCGGCGATTCGCGGTTGCGGTTGTTGTTGGACGGTGCCGTCGTGGCGACGTCCCTGTTCGTCATCTCCTGGGTATTCGTGCTCGACCACATGGCCAACGCCGGGGTAGGTGACGTGGGTCCACGGCTTGCCACGGTGGGGCAAGTGATTGCTGATCTGATCCTGCTGACCACAGCGATCCTGGTGTGGTCGAGGTCTCCGTTCCCCGCGCCGCCCAGGGTGGCGCTATTGGTCGTGGGAATAATGGTGATCTGCACGGCAGACGTCATCACCGTCTACGTCATCGGCATCGGCGGCTATCACACCGGCAGCCTTCCCGATCTGGTTCGCATTGCCGGCGCGGGGTTGCTGGCGACGGCGGCATTGGCGGGTGTCGACGGAAAATCCACTGTCATCCAGCCCCTTGAGATCAGGCCGCGCGACCGGGTGTGGTTGCCGTACTTGCCCTTGCTGCTTGCCGGTGTCGTCGGCATCGGACACGCCGCACGTTCGAACGTCGGTGGGACGTTGCTCTCCGCGGAGGCAATTCTGGTCGCCGCCGTGCTGGCACGTCAGGCCCTGGTGCTGGCGCAGAACCAGCGCCTGCTGACCGATGTCGCCAAGGAAGCCTTTCACGACAGCCTGACTGGTCTGGCCAACCGCGCGCATTTCGTCGAAAGTCTCGAGCGGGCCCTGGCGCGCGGCCGCAGGGACGGTAACGCGGTGAGCGTGCTGTGCATCGACCTCGACGACTTCAAGAAGGTGAATGACTCATTGGGTCACGCCGCCGGCGACGAGCTTCTCGTCCGTGTCGCGGGGCGTCTAACCCCGTGCATGGGAGACGCCAGCATGATTGCCAGGTTGGGCGGCGACGAGTTCGCCGCGATCGTAGAAGGTCCCGTGCAGCGTTCGATGGCGACCGCCCACCGAATGCTCGACGCACTGCAGACGCCCATCGTGGTCGACGGCGTCCCTTTGTCGGTGCGTCCGAGCGTGGGGTTGACGGTCGCCGCGTCCGATGGTGCCCTCACCGTCACCGTCGACGAACTGGTGCGCCACGCCGATCTCGCGATGTATGCGGCGAAGCACGACGGGGGTGGTTGCGTGCGGACCTTCGTCCCGCATCTGCCGTTCCCCTACGAGCTACCGGCACCCACCGAAGAGTCGCAGGACGAGGGGGCGGCGACCGCGGCGTCGAATGCGTTAGAGCGTCGGCCAGCCGCGACTGCGGATCCAGTTGCCCGCGTGAGTGAATTTCATGACGGCATAGGGTGGCCACCGCCGATCGTCTCGTTCGTGATTGCCCTTGTGACCGTGGGGGTTATCGGCTTCGCGGTATCGAGCCTCCTCCCGGACAGTCCGACGCGGCATCTCGTGTTCGACGTCTTCCTGTACCAGGCGGTGACGCTGTCGGCTGCCGGGCTCATCGTCGTTCGCGCGTTGCGCATCGCGGCGGAACGTTGGGCGTGGCTCTTCGTTGCAGCAGGCATGGTGAGTTCGGCGGTGGGAGACATCGTCTACGAGGTGTGGGCATCGGACCAGTTCCCATCGCCTGCAGATCCGTTTTATCTGGCGTTCTATCCACTGATGTACGTGGGACTGGTTCTGCTCATCAAGGATCGGCTGAACCGCGTGCCGACGGCTATCCGGCTCGATGCTCTGGTCTGTTTGCTAACAGTCGGCGCTGTTGCCGCCGCGCTGGTGACGGGTCCACTCAAGCACGCAATGACGGCCTCGCCTTCGCTTGTGCTGACCGGCCTCGCGTATCCCGCGGCTGATCTGCTTCTGCTGACGCTGGCAGTCGGGGTGTACCCCAGTCTCGGGTGGCGCAATGAGACTCGGTGGAACCTGCTGGTCGCCGGATTCGCCTTCT
>JAVHWG010000307.1:0-12499 GCA_032159965.1 Mycobacterium sp. | reverse complement strand
TCGGACATCCAGAACGCGAAAATGTTGTACGCGCCCCAGGTCTGCTTCGCCAGCGGCGCCAGGTCCTCGTTGGTCAACCGGGGGTCGTAGCCGGGCTTGATAAGCCCGCCGCCGACAGGGTGGCCTGAGGCCTCGATTTTGTCCCCGGCACCGGTCACGGCGCCTGGCGGAAGGTTTCTCGTGGGCGTCTCGGTCATTCTCCGACGCTATTGACGGCCTGTTTCCAGGTCATTTCGCGCACGATATCGCGCCATTTCATTCGGGCGGCGGCCGTGCCGCGGTCACACTTTCCGGCGCTGCCTCGTCCAACGGGCATGACACAGAAAACCCGCATCGCAGCCCTTGCCCCCGAGCGCGCCGGACTGCTCACCCGCGCGATGTACCGCTACGCCAAGCGCCGATTCGGCGAGGTGCCTGAGCCGTTCGCGGTCACCGCACACCATCGCGGACTGCTGGTGGCCGGCGCCATCCACGAGACGGCGGTCGAGCGCGCGTCGACGAAGCTTCCCGCACACGTGCGCGAACTGGCGGTGTATCGGACCGCCCGCACCGTCGGGTGTTCGTGGTGCGTGGACTTCGGCGCCATGCTGATCCGCATGGAAGGTCTCGATGTCGCGCGGCTCAAGTCCGTGGATGACTACGCGACTTCTCCACTTTTCACCGACGACGAGCGCGCCGCGATCGCCTACGCCGACGCGATGACCACCGACCCGCACTCCGTCACCGATGAGCAGGTCGCCGACCTGCGCGACCGGTTCGGCGACGAGGGCGTGATCGAGCTGACGTACCAGATCGGGCTCGAGAACATGCGGGCCCGGATGAACACCGCTCTCGGAATCACCGAGCAGGGCTTCAACTCCGGTGACGCGTGCCGGGTTCCGTGGGCGGAGACGGCACAGACAGCGGAGAGCCGGTGAACTTGTCGGGGTTGGCGACGTCCCAGACGGCCCAGATCTTTCCGTCGCGCACGGCCAGCGCGGTGACGCGCGGCATCATCTCGGGGAAACCGTCGCGGGCGGGCGAGCCGGGACTGTAGGCGCCGAGCTGGCCGTTGACGTGCGCCAGCCGGCTGGACTCGAGCCAGCCGGGACCGTAGCGGCGGGCAAGCCCGAGCAGGAACCGTGCCACGTTGACGGGTCCGCGGACGGGACGCAAAGCGGTGGGCGCCTTGCGGTTCGAATCACCTGTGAACGTGACATCGGGATGCAGCAGTGCGACGACGGCATCGATGTCGCCGGAAGCCATGGCGGCCAGGAAGCGCCCGACGGTCTCGTCGTGGTTGGTGTCGACGGGACCCTGGTGCTGATTCACCAGTCGCCGTGCCCGCGACGCGAGCTGTCGTGCTGCCGCGTCGCCGATCCCGAGAATCGACGCGATCTCGGTGAACGGCACCGCGAAGCCGTCGTGCAGCACAAAGGCCACCCGCTGGTCCGGAGTCAACTTCTCCAGCACCACCATCGCCGCGTACCTGGCGTCCTCGTTGGCGACCACCGCGGCCAGCGGGTCGCCCACCCCGGGCGTCGTCACCACTGGTTCTGGCAGCCAGTCACCGGCGTAGGTTTCGCGCCGGTGCGCCGCTGACCTCAGCCGGTCCAGTGCAAGCCTGCTCACCACCGTCGTCAGCCACGCCCGCAGATCATCGGGCGCAGCAGACGCGCGCTGCCAGCGCAGCCACGCGTCCTGCACCACGTCCTCGGCGTCGGCGAAGGTGCCGGTGAGCCGGTAGCCGACGGCGAGCAGATGCGGCCGCAGGGATTCGAACTCGTCGACACGCTGTGCGGCGGTCACCCGAACAGCCTACTAACTGCAGTTTCCGCACCCGTTGTTACGTCCGTGGAAATAAATCCGTTGTATCCGCGCGCAAGCGCAACGGAAATCGTAGTGTCCCTCGCATGACTGTGAGTGAACCGACGGCACCGACCGTCGAAAGCAAAGGTCTCAAGGGTGGCGCACTCGGCCTGGTGTCGAGCATCGTCGTCGGTATTGCGTCCACGGCGCCGGCCTACAGCCTGGCTGCGACGCTCGGCTTGATCGTCGCGATCAACCACACCAGCGTCGGTGTCAAAGCGCCGGCCATCGTGTTGATTTCGTTCATCCCGATGTACCTGATCGCGGTCGCCTACCAGGAGCTGAACAAGGCGGAGCCGGACTGCGGCACCACCTTCACCTGGGCGTCGCGCACGTTCGGTCCGATCGTCGGCTGGTTGGGCGGTTGGGGCATCATCGCCGCCGACGTGATCGTGATGGCCAACCTGGCGCAGATCGCAGGCTCGTACTCATTCACATTCGTCGGCGAACTGGGCTGGCATTCGGTCTCGGACCTGGCCGACAGCACGTTGTGGTCGACGGTCGCAGGCGTGATCTGGATCGTCGTCATGACCTACATCTGTTACCGCGGTATCGAGGTGTCGGCGCGCATCCAGTACGCGCTGCTGTCCATCGAAGTGGTCGTGCTGGTGATGTTCGCGATATTCGCGCTGTACAAGGTCTACACACACGGCGCCGAGGAATACTCGCTGATGCCGTCGATCTCGTGGTTCTGGCCCAGCGGCATGGGTTTTGGCGACGTGATCGCACCCGCTGTATTGACGACGATCTTCATCTACTGGGGCTGGGACACGGCGGTCGCCTGCAATGAGGAGTCCGACGATCCCGGCAAGACCCCGGGTCGCGCCGCGGTGATCTCGACATTCTTGTTGCTGGCGACGTACGCACTGGTTTCGGTGGCCGCTGTCGCGTTCGCAGGCGTCGGCGAAGAGGGCATCGGGCTCGGCAACACCGACAACTCTGACGACGTCTTCCGCGCAATCGGGCCGCCACTGTTCGGCGACAGTGTCCTCGGGCACATCGGACTGCTGCTGCTGGCCGCGTCGATCCTGACGTCGGCGTCGGCCTCGACCCAGACCACGGTCCTACCGACGGCACGGACAACGCTGTCGATGGGCGTCTATAAGGCGCTGCCCGATTCGTTCGCCAAGATCCACCGCAAGTATCTGACGCCGAGCGTGTCGACGATCGTGATGGGTGCGGTGTCGATTCTGTTCTATCTGCTGTTCACCGTGATCAGTGACAACCTCCTGACCGCGTTGATCGGGTCGGTCGGCTTGATGATCGCCTTCTACTACGGCCTCACCGGGTTGGCGTGCGTGTGGTTCTACCGAAAGACGTTGACCCGCAGCGCTCGTGACTTCGTCATGCGCGGGGTGGTGCCATTGCTCGGCGGGGTGAGCCTGTTCGTGATGTTCCTGTACGGCCTGAAGAAGTACAGCGAGGTCGACTGGCTGACCGATGACGACGACAACCCGGTAACGATCTTCGGGTTCGGTGCGGTTGCGGTGGTCGGCGTTGGAGCACTGGTGCTCGGCGTAATACTGATGTTCGTCTGGTGGGCGATGTCACCGCGGTTCTTCAAGGGTGAGACGCTGCCTAAGCGCAGCGCCGATCTGGTGCTCGAACACGCCCCAGTCGGGGTGGGGGCCGGAGCGCCGACCGTCGGGCGGCTGCCGGACTCCCGCGAGGAGACGATCGTCGCGCCCGACCTGTCGAACCTGCCGCCCGGCGAGAAAGCCGTGGATCCGGAGAGCGGCACGGAGTACACGAAGGACGGTTGAGAAATGCCCAACGGGGGTGGCCGTGCCCGCATCCAAGCGGTCCCCGTGCGGGCGGGGCCGTCGCGCCCCGCCGCCGGGGTTCACCTCGACGACCTGTCCAAGGCGATCATCGAACAACTGCAGGACGACGGCCGACGTTCCTATGCCAGTATCGGCAAGGCCATCGGGCTGTCGGAGGCGGCCGTGCGCCAGCGCGTGCAGCGGTTGATCGACGCCGGCGTGATGCAGATCGTCGCTGTCACTGACCCAATGCAGCTGGGCTTCGCTCGCCAGGCGCAGATCGGTATCCGCTGCACGGGTGATGCCATGAAGCTCGGGGAGAGGCTCGCCGCACTGCCGTCGATCGACTACGTGGTCTTGACCGCCGGGTCGTTCGACGTGATCGTCGAGGTAGTCTGCGAGGACGACGACGATCTGCTCGAACTGCTCAACACGCAGATCCGCGCGCTGCCCGGCGTCACGTCCACCGAGACGCTGGTTTACCTGAAACTCGTCAAACAGCAATACAATTGGGGTACACGATGACGTCGACAGAGCTGTCGGCCAAGGCCGACCGGCACCTATGGGGACACTTCGCCCGGCACGGAGCCGGCATCACGCCACCGATCATCGTCCGTGGCGAAGGCGTACGCATCTTCGACAGCCACGGCAAGAGCTATCTCGACGGCCTGTCGGGGTTGTTCGTCGTCCAGGTCGGCCACGGCCGCACCGAACTCGCCGAGGTCGCGGCCGAGCAGGCAGGCAAGCTCGCGTTCTTCCCGCTGTGGTCGTATGCGACGGAGCCGGCTATCGAGCTGGCAGAACGGCTTTCGACGTACGCGCCCGGCGAACTGAACCGGGTGTTCTTCACCACCGGTGGCGGCGAAGCCGTCGAGTCTGCGTGGAAGCTCGCCAAGCAGTTCTTCAAGCTGACCGGAAAACCGGGCAAGTACAAGGTGATTTCGCGGTCGATCGCCTACCACGGCACTCCGCAGGGCGCGTTGTCGATAACGGGATTGCCCACCTTCAAAGCGCCGTTCGAGCCACTCGTCCCGGGCGGCTTCCGGGTGCCGAACACGAACTTCTACCGCGCCCCCGCGCCGTACGACACCGACGCGAAGGAGTTCGGCCGCTACACCGCCGACCGGATCGCGGAGGCAATCGAGTTCGAGGGGCCCGACACCGTCGCGGCGGTGTTCCTCGAGCCTGTCCAGAACGCGGGTGGTTGCTTCCCGCCGCCCCCGGGCTACTTCGAACGGGTACGCGAGATCTGCGACGAATACGACGTGCTGCTGGTCTCCGATGAGGTGATCTGCGCGTTCGGCCGGATCGGCTCGATGTTCGCGTGCGAGGACTTCGGCTACGAGCCGGACATCATCACCTGCGCCAAAGGCATGACGTCGGGGTATTCGCCGATAGGGGCGATGATCGCGTCGGATCGGCTGTTCGAGCCGTTCAACGACGGCAAGACCACGTTCCCGCACGGCTACACGTTCGGCGGGCACGCGGTGTCCTCAGCAGTCGCGCTGGCCAACCTCGACATCTTCGAGCGCGAAGGCCTGAACGCCCACGTGAAGGAGACCGCGCCCGCCTTCCGCGCCACGCTCGAGAAGCTGTACGACTTGCCGATCGTAGGTGACGTCCGCGGTGAGGGCTTCTTCTACGGAATCGAGCTCGTCAAAGACAAGACCACCAAGGAGACGTTCAACGACGACGAATCCGAGCGGCTGCTGCGCGGCTTTTTGTCGTCGGCGCTCCTAGAGGCCGGCCTGTACTGCCGCGCCGACGACCGCGGCGACCCCGTGGTGCAGCTGGCGCCGCCGCTGATCAGCGGCCAGGCCGAGTTCGACGAGATCGAGCAGAAACTGCGCCAGGTGCTGTCGGAGGCGTGGAGCCGGCTCTAGCCACGCCTTTACGCCGTCTCGCCCGCACCTTCTCACCGAGATTCACGTTGTGTAGGTGTCACTCGGCGTGTCGTCTGCGCAACGTGAGTTTCGGCGCGGGCGGGTACCGGTACGCGCAACATTTGCAACACAAACCACACCAGTCACAGCGTGGCTCCCGGGAATCCTCGCTGACGCCGCCTAATCTGCACACGATGGCGACTTTGCGAACCGCGTCCCGCGGTGCTGCGGGCCTGCTCACGGCCCTATTGCTGGTCTGCGCTCCGGCGTTGCTGACCATGCCGGCCGCCGTGGCCGAACCTGCTGCGTCTCCCGACGCGACGTGTCCCTACCGGGTGACCACCCCGCCCGCCGTCGACGAATCCGAAGTGCCGACCGCCGGTGACCCGCCACAGCCCCTCGCGGTTCCCGCCGCGCCGGTCGGCGGCGACGAACTCGGCGGCTGCGGAGTGGTGGTCGCCCCCAACGCGCCGCCGCTGCCCGACGACGTCTCCGCAGAGGCCTGGCTGGTGGCCGACCTCGACACCGGGGACGTCATCGCCGCCAAGGATGCGCACGGCAGACACCGGCCCGCAAGCATCATCAAGGTGCTGATCGCGATGGCCGCGATCAACGACCTGAACCTGGACAAGATCGTCGCGGGCACTGTGGAAGACGGCAATGCCGACGGCACCCGTGTCGGAGTCGACGTCGGCGGCAACTACACCGTCTTCCAGCTGCTGCACGGGCTCCTGATGCATTCGGGCAACGACGCCGCGCACGCATTGGCGATGCAGCTCGGCGGGATGGACGCCGCGCTGCAGAAGATCAACGCGCTCGCGGGCAAGCTCGGCTCCAGCGACACCCGCGCGGCGACCCCATCCGGCCTCGACGGGCCCGGCATGAGCACGTCCGCCTACGACCTGGGGCTGTTCTACCGCTACGCCTGGCAGAACCCGACGTTCGCGCAGGTCGTGGCGACCCGCGCATTCGAGTTCCCCGGCCACCCGGCGCGTGCCGACGACCCCGACCAGACGGATCATCCGGGCTACACGCTGGAGAACGACAACCAGCTGCTCTACAACTATCCGGGCGCACTCGGCGGCAAGACCGGATACACCGACGACGCGGGCCAGACGTTCGTCGGCGCCGCCAACCACGACGGGCGTCGTCTGGTGGCGATCCTGCTCAAGGGCACCCGTCAACCCATCCCGCCGTGGCAGCAGGCGGCACACCTGCTCGACTACGGCTTTGCGACACCGGCGGGCACCAAGGTGGGCAAGCTCGTCGACCCCGATCCGTCGTTGACGGCGACGAAGGGGCCCACGACTCCCGGTAATCCCTCGGCGGCCAGCGCAGCGTTCCCCGCTGCGATGAACGAGCTGCCGGTGCGAATCGGCGTCGCGATCGTCGGTGCGACGATCGTGTTCGGGTTGATGCTCGCTGCGCGCTCTCTCAACCGGCGCGCACAGAGCTGACCGGCAGCGCTCAGCGTTTCCGCCGCAACTGCGAAAGCCCAAGCGCGGCAATTGCACCGACCGTCCCCGCCAGTACCGCCGTGCGTACGCCCGCACCCTCGTCGCCGAAGTCGCGCGCAGTGATCAGCGCCGGCGGCGGCGGGGCCACCGGCGCGGCGGCCAGATTCTCCGCCGACGTCGCGGCCCACGCCGTGGCGAACAGGATCAACCGTGCGGTGATGTACGCGAACACCAGCAGACCGAGCACCGGGCCGAAGGTGGCTCCCGCGGGACCGTGCGTGACCCCCCGCAGGTACACCGATCCCAACTGCTTGAACACCTCGAACCCGATGGCCGCCAGCAAGCCGGCACGCGCAGCACTGCGCAGGCTCAGCGACTCCCGCGGCAAACGGGCGATGATCCACGAGAACAGCAGCCACGAGATCCCCAGCGACAGCACGAAGGTAGCGATCTGCAGCAGTATGCTCACGCCGGGAATATCCTGGAAGCCGAACAGCGACAGCACTTTTCGCATCAGGCTGCTGCTCGAGAGCGCAGTCAGGGCAATCGTCAGCACGATGGCCACGAACACCGAGATCAGGGCAACGAGATCCGACAGCTTGGTCCGCACGAAGCCGTCCGGTTCGTGGCGCTGTTCCCACACGGCGCTCAGAGCCTCGCGCAGGTTGCCCATCCAGCCCAGTCCCGCCCACAGCGCCGCCGCGAGGCCGAAGACACCCACGGACGTCCTGGAGTCGATCGCGGACTCCATCAGCTTCACGAGCTGCTGCGCGAAGTCACCCGTCACGGTCCGCTTGATCCAGTCCTCGATCTGAGCCAGAAGCGCGGGCTCGCGCGAAAGCACGAATCCCGCTATCGCGAAACCGACCATCAGCAACGGAAATAGCGCAAACACGGTGAAGTACGTGATCCCGGCGGCGAAGAAGTCGCCCCTACAGTCCTTGTAGCGCTCCTGCGCTCGCATCACGTGGTCGAACCACGGATGACGAGTGCGCATCCGGTCGAGGAAACCGGGCTTGTCCGGCTGGGACTTATCCTTTTTCGCCACTGCTCCCCCGCTATGAGATCTGTAAAAAGCCTAGTCGCTCATAGACCTTCGCGATCGTCGTCGCGGACACGTCGCGGGCCCGTTCCGCCCCACTCCGCAGGATGGCCTCCAGCTCCGCTGTGTCGCTGATGAACTCGTCGACGCGGGCCTTGATCGGGCCGACGAACTCGACAACGGCGTCGGCGGTGTCGGACTTCAAATCGCCGTAGCCGCGGCCCGCGTAGGCCTCGACGAGCTTGTCCACGTCGGTGCCGGTGACCGCCGACTGGATGGTCAGCAGGTTCGACACACCCGGCTTGGCGCCGGGGTCGTAGCGCACTTCCCTCTCACTGTCGGTCACCGCGGACCGAATCTTTTTCGCCGACACCCGGGCGTCGTCAAGCAGGTTGATCACCCCTGCCTCGGTGCTAGCCGACTTGCTCATTTTCGCCATCGGGTCCGCCAGGTCGTAGATCTTCGCCGTCGCTTTGGGAATGAGCACGTCAGGTACCACGAAAGTACCCGGGAAACGGCTGTTGAAACGCTGCGCGACGTCGCGCGCGAGCTCGAGGTGCTGACGCTGGTCCTCGCCGACCGGCACCAGGTCGGTGTCGTAGAGCAGCACATCGGCGGCCTGTAACACCGGATAGGTGAAAAGTCCGATCGTCGTCGCGTCGGTGCCGTGCCGCTGTGCCTTGTCCTTGAACTGCGTCATCCGCGACGCCTGCCCGAAGCCGGTGAAACATCCCAGCACCCAAGCTAATTCGGTGTGAGCGGGGACGTGGCTCTGCACGAAGACCGTGCTGCGTGCCGGGTCGATGCCCAGTGCCAGATACTGCGCCGCGGTCAGCAGCGTGCGCCTGCGCAGCACATCGGGATCCTGCGGCAGGGTGATTGCGTGAAGATCGACCACGCAGAAGAACGCGTCGAACTCGTCCTGAAGCCCCACCCATTGCGTCACCGCGCCGAGTGCGTTGCCCAGATGCAGGGAATCAGAAGTCGGCTGGACACCCGAGAAGACACGTTTCTGGCTGGTCATGATGACCCAATCTTTTCACGGCTCCTCAACCGGTTTCCCTGGCTGTTTGCGGTACCGGCGGTATCGGCTTTATCGTCAGCACCATGACCGAGCGCGCGCCGATACATGTCGGCACCGGCGAGCCGATGCTCTTGCTGCACCCATTCATCATGTCGCAGACCGTCTGGAAGGACGTCGCACCGCGGTTGGCCGACACCGGCCGCTACGAGGTGTTCGCGCCGACCATGGCGGGCCACAACGGCGGGCCCAAAGGTTCGTGGTTTCTCGGCAGCTCCACCCTCGCCGATCACGTCGAACGACAGCTGGACGAGCTGGGCTGGAACACCGCCCACATCGTCGGAAACTCGCTGGGCGGCTGGGTCGCGTTCGAACTGGAGCGACGGGCCCGCGCCCGCACCGTGACCGCGATCGCCCCGGCGGGCGGGTGGCACCGCTGGTCGCCGGTCAAGTACGAGATCGTCGCGAAGTTCCTGGCGGGCGCACCTGTCTATGCCGTGGTGAAGCTGCTCAAGCAGCACTCGATGCGGATTCCGATCGCGCGCTGGCTGGCCCACTTCCCGATCAGCGCGTACCCGGACCGGCTGAGCGACGAGAACATGCACGACATCCTCGACGACGTCGCCAATTGTCCTGCGTACTACCAGCTTCTGATCAAGTCGGTATTGCTGCCCGGCCTGATGGAGCTCACCGAGACTCGGGTGCCGACCCACCTGGTGGTCTGCGAGAAGGACCGGGTGCTGCCTCACCCGCGCTATACCCGCACCTTCACAGAACACATCCCGGACATCACCCAGGTCACCGAATTCGACGACGTCGGTCACATCCCGATGTTCGAGGCGCCCGAGCGGGTGACCGATGTGATCCTCGACTTCGTCGACAAGTACGCGTCCAGGCCGCGGGTCCAGTCGACCGGCTAGCGGCGACCGCTATTGCGGCGTGTCGTCGACCTTGAAGTCGAAGTTCACCGTGCCGCCTTCGACGCTGGTCACGGTGACCGTGACGCCGTACTTCTCGCCATCGCCGACGAGTTCGCAGCGCACGGTGGCGCCGACCTTGCCCTGTAGATTCTCCGGGCACGTGACGCTGTCAGGCTTGCGGCCGACCTGCTCGGCAAGTCGGTCGCTGACCACGCCGGCGACGTCGTTCTTGTCGACCGTCTCGACCATCTCGTAATTCACCGGGTCGACGCTGGTGATCGTCACGACGACCTCGAACGGTTTGCCCTTGATCTGCATCTGGCAGGTGAGCGTGGCGCCGGCCTTGACGTCGAGGTCGCCGGGGCACGTCACCGACTCGGGCTTGTTGCCCTCGGCATCGGTCATCTGGTTGCTGACGGTCTTGACGACCTCGTCCTTGGGGACGGCCCTGACCATCGTGAAGTTCGCCTGGTCACCGTCGATCTTGTTCACGGTGACGACGACTTTGTACGGCTCGTCGCCGACCTTGATCTGACAGGTGGCGGTCGCCCCGACCTCGAACTTGAGCTCGTCGGGGCATGAGACGGAATCTGGCTTCTTGCCCGAGGAGTCGGTCATCGCCTTCGTGATCGCGTTGACGACGTCATCCTTCTTGACGGTGTCCGACCCGCCGACACTGGCGTGGAACGAACACCCGCTCGACCCGAGAAGCAAACCGGCCAGCAAACCGGCCATTGCACACGGGATGAACAGGCCCTGCCGAACTCGCGTTGCCAGTGGTCGCCTCATGTGCAGCCTTTCGGAACGTCGACGATAAAGGTCGGGTAACTATGCCACGGCGGAGCAAACCGATGCACGACGACGGGCCGAAAGATCCTGTCTCACACAGATTTGCTATTGCAGTGATCAGTCCCGCGCGCCCTCGAGGGTCGAATTGAAGGTCTCACTCGGGCGCATCACCGCGGTCGTCTTCTCGCGGTCGGGGTGGTAGTAGCCGCCGACGTCGACCGCGTCGCCCTGCACTGCGGCGAACTCCTCGGTGATGGTTTTCTCGTTCTCGGCCAACGTCTTCGCCAGTTCACCGAAATGATCGGCGAGCTCCTGGTCGTCGGTCTGTTCGGCGAGTCCCTGCGTCCAGTACAGCGCGAGATAGAACTGGCTGCCCCGGTTGTCGAGCTCACCGGTCTTGCGCGACGGGCCCTTGTCGTTCTCCAGCAGCTTGCCGATCGCGCCGTCCAGCGTCTTGCCCAGCAGCGCCGCTCGCTTGTTGCCGGTCTTGTTGCCGATGTCCTCCAAACACGCACCCAGAGCAAGGAACTCACCCAGCGAATCCCACCGCAGGTGGTTCTCCTCCACGAGCTGGCTGACATGTTTGGGCGCCGAACCGCCTGCGCCAGTTTCGTACATGCCGCCGCCGGCCATCAGCGGCACGATCGACAACATCTTGGCGCTGGTGCCCAGCTCCAGGATCGGGAACAGGTCGGTCAGATAGTCGCGCAGGATGTTGCCTGTCGCGGCGATGGTGTCCTGACCACGGGTCACGCGCTCGAGCGTGTACCGCATCGCCCACACCTGCGGCATGACCTGGATGTGAAGGCCCTCAGTGTCGTGGTCGGCGAGGTAGGCCTTGACCTTCTTCCTCAGCTCGGCCTCGTGCGGACGCTCGGTGTCCAGCCAGAACACCACCGTCATTCCCGAGTCGCGTGCTCGGGTGACGGCCAACTTGACCCAGTCCCGGATTGCGGCGTCCTTGGTGACGGGCATGCGCCAGATGTCGCCCTCCTCGACGTCCTGCGACAGCAGCACCTCGCCGGTCTCGATGTCGACGATGTTGGCGACGCCGGCCTCGGGGATCTCGAACGTCTTGTCGTGGCTGCCGTATTCCTCGGCCTTCTGCGCCATCAGGCCGACGTTCGGAACGGTGCCCATGGTGGTCGGGTCGAACTGGCCGTTGGTCTTGCACCAATTGATCATTTCCTGGTAGATCCGCGAGAAGGTGGACTCGGGGTTCACCGCCTTGGTGTCCTTGGTCCGCCCGTCGGCGCCGTACATCTTGCCGCCCAGCCGGATCATCGCGGGCATCGATGCGTCCACGATCACGTCGCTGGGCGAGTGGAAGTTGGTGATACCCCTGGCCGAATCGACCATCGCCAACTCCGGTCGGTGGTTGTGGACGTCGTGGATGTCCTGAATGATCTGCTCACGCTGGAACGACGGCAGCGACTCGATCTTGTTGTACAGGTCGACCATTCCGTTGTTGACGTTCACGCCGAGCTCGTCGAACAGCTCCTGATGCTTGGCGAAGGCGTCCTTGTAGAACACCTTGACGCAGTGTCCGAAGACGATCGGGTGGCTGACTTTCATCATCGTCGCCTTGACGTGCAGCGAGAACATCACGCCGGTCTCGTACGCGTCCTCGATCTGCTCTTCGTAGAACTGGCAGAGAGCCTTCTTGCTCATGAACATGCTCTCGATGACGTCGCCGTCGTCCAACGACGTCTCGGCCTTGAGCACGATCGTCTCGCCGCGCTCGGTGAGCAGTTCCATCCGCACGTCGCGCGCGCG
>JAVHWG010000286.1:0-23110 GCA_032159965.1 Mycobacterium sp. | reverse complement strand
CGAGCAGCTGCTGGATCTCGACGAGGTCGTCAGTTCTGGTTGGCTTGGTCATTGCGGAAAACCTTACCTCCCTTCATTACAAAATTTACCGCCGTTGTAATGCTGATGTCGGCGAGCGGATCTCCCGGCACCGCGATGATGTCGGCGAGGTAGCCCTCGGCGATGCGACCCAGGTCAGCGCGGTTGATCAAGTCGGCCGCCACCACCGTCGCGGCGCGCAGCACTGCGGCGGCCGGCATGCCCCAGTCGACGAGCGTGACGAGCTCGTCGGCGTTCTTGCCGTGCGGGATGGCCGGAGCGTCGGTGCCGACGGCGATCTTGACACCCGCCTCGTAGGCCGCCTTCAGTGACGTGCGGGCCTTTGGAAACATCTCAGCGGCCTTGTCCTGCAGCTCTTTCGGAGCACGTGAGACATCCATGGCTTCGGCGAGCCGCCTGGTGGTCACAAGGAAGCGGTCGTTGTCGACAAGCGCCTGGATGGCCTCGTCGTCCATCAGGAATCCGTGCTCGATGCAGTCGATGCCGCAGGCAACTGCGTGCTTGACCGCCTCGGCGCCATGGGTATGCGCGGCCACCCGCAGTCCCCGCCGGTGCGCCTCGTCGACGATCGCCCGAAGTTCGTCGTCCGAATAGTGCTGTGCGCCAGCCTCTCCCGTCAGTGACATGACGCCGCCCGAAACGCAGACTTTGATCAACTGCGCGCCGTGCTTGATCTGGTACCGAACTGCCTTGCGGACCTCGTCGACACCGTTGGCGATGCCCTCCTCGACGGTCAGTTCGAGCACGCCGGGCATGAACGCGGCGAACATCGTCGGATCGAGATGGCCACCTGTCGGTGTGATTGCGTGACCAGCAGGCACTATTCGCGGTCCGTCGATCCAGCCGGCGTCGATCGCCTTGCCCAAGGCGACGTCGAGAAGGTAACCGCCAGTCTTGACGAACAATCCGAGATTTCGCACCGTCGTGAACCCGGCACGCAGCGTGCGACGGGCGTTGCCGACCGCACGCAGTACCCGCGTCGGAGGATCGTCCTGCACCTGGGAGAGCCCGGGGCTCTCACCCCGGCCGCCCATCAGGAGGTTGACCTCCATGTCCATCAGCCCGGGCAGCAGGACGGAGTCACCCAGGTCGATGATCTCCCCGTCGGCGGAGCCGGCAAGCTCAGTGTGAGCTTCACCTCCCACCGAAACGATGCGATCGCCTTCGATTTTCACGATGCCCGGCCGGACGATCTCGCCGGCGTCGACGTCGACCAGACCCGCGGCCTTGAGGGTCAGAACCCTCTGATGCTCTTCACGCAAGCGGCTCATCGGGCGTCAGACCACCGGCTCCTTGACGAGCCGGATGTAGGAGGCGCCGCTGTCGAGCACGCGTGGCTGCTTCCACACCTCGACGGGGAAGCTCACCATGACGATCGACTGTCCGAGGTGCACCAGCGCCTTGGCGTCATCCGGCATCCCCTTCAGCGGGAAGCGTGCGTCGACGTAGACCATGATGTCCTCCAGCCGTGCCATGCCTGCGTCGTACAACTCTTGCATCTGCGCCATCGTCGAGTTCAGGCGCTTGGCGTAGCGCTCCTGCTCGGTCGGCAGGCACCAGTCGGTGAACCGCTCCAGATCCGCGAATTCTTCTGGCAGCTTAGACATTCGCGTGATCCCTCTCGCTGGTCATGGCTGCGTGCTTGCCGTTGGCCTTGGCTTCCTTGTAGGAGTTCACGTACTTCCACGCCGTGTGGTGCAGGTGGCGCAGCAGGATCTCCTGATCGCAAAGCGGGAAGTCGGTGATGACCCTGGTGCCGATCTGCGTCTGGGTGGCTTCCAGGGTGTTGGCGTCCTGGAACGCGTACTCCTTGAACGTCACCGCGGCCAGCTCCTGGGACAGGCGCTGACGCAGATTCGTCGGCGGCACGAAATACAGGTCGGCCTCGAAGATGTGCTTGTCCACCGCGGTGGGCCAGTAGTGGTAGGTGAGGTACCAACCGGGCGCCCAGAACAGCAGCGTGAAGTTCGGGAAGAACTCGAAAGAGTCTGTGCCCCAAGATTTCTGACGGGACGGGTTGATTGCCGGCGGCAGTTCGTCGGGCAGGATGCCGCTGATGTTCGGCCGGTCCCACGGCCCGAACAGGCCGCTGTGCAAGATCCGCTCGATGGGCTTGACCATGCTGAGGTCCTTGGGGGGCGACATCCCGCCCCACGACGACACCATCGAGTGGTCGCCCTTGATGTCGTACGCCAGCGCTTCGAAGCCGAACTTGGCCAGCTTCTCGGCCTCCTCCTTCTCCGCCTGCTTCATGTGCAGGATCGGTGCGTGGTAGAACTCGACGAACGCGTCGATGAACAACTTCCAGTTCGCGTTGATCTCCGAGCGGTAGCTGTAATGCTCGGTCATCTCGTGGAACGGATACCCCTGTAGGCCCTTGGCGAAGTCGCCGAGGTAGTCGACAAGAGGACCGGCGTCGTTGTCGAAGTTGATGAAGATGAATCCTTCCCACACCTCGCATCGCACCGGAACCAGGCCGTAGTTCGCCTTGTCGAGGTCGAAGAACTCGCCTTCCTGCTGGACGAACGTCAGGTCACCTTCGAGGCTGTAGCGCCATGCGTGGTATTTGCAGGTGAACTGGCGGCAGGTGCCGGACACCTCCTCGCCGGGATAGTCGCTCCACACCAGCTTGTTGCCGCGGTGACGGCACATGTTGTAGAACGCGCGGACTTGGTCTTGCTTGTCCTTAACGATGATCACCGAGGTGCCCGGGCCTGCCGACGGCATCTCGCGCGTGAAATAGCTGCCCTTCTTCGGTAACCGCTCGACCCGGCCGACATTCAGCCACGTCTTCTTGAAGATCGCCTCTTGCTCCAGCTTGAAATGCTCGGGGTCGATGGAGTCCTCGTAGTTCACCGGCGCGGTGCCCAGCTCGGGCCAGTTCTCTGTCCAGCTGCCTACGGCGGGCTTCGGGAAGTGTGCCACTTTGTCTACCTCTTCTCGTCTAGTTCGATGCCAAAGGTCTTCAAGGCCATCGCGACCGTGATGTAGCAGCCGATGGTGAAGACGAAGTCCATCCGTTGCCGCTCGTCGAAGCGTTCGCCCAGGGCCGACCACGTCACGTCGGTGAGTTCGTAGGAGTCCATTAACTCGTCGACTCCGGTCAACACAGTCCGGTCGAATTCGTCGGCCGCTTGGTAGCCGGTGGGGCCGCGCTGGACTCCGGCGATCTCGTCCTCGGTGAGTCCCTCCCGTAAGCCGATCTTGACGTGCTGGAACCACTCGTACTCGGAGCCGGTGCGGTGGGCGACGCGCAAAATCGCGAGTTCGCGTTCCCGGGGTGGAAGCGTCGAGTTGAAGAGCAGGTGCACGTTGAAGCGCAGGAACGCCTTCGTCAGGTCGGGATGGCGGACGAAGGTGGAGAGGATGTTGCTTGCCTGTCCCGGATTGCGTCGTTCCTCAGGAAGCATCACCGCCAGCGCCTCCTGTACGGCGGGGTCATCCCACTCGTCCGCGGGCAGCGGGGGCAGGCGCATGGTCACGTGTCCTCTCTCCCGATGAGCGCGTGTGCGAAGTGCATATACCAAAACGAGAATTGGATTCTCATATTTCGCCTAACAGGTTTCCATGTTTCGGCCAGACGGTCAACAACATGTCCGCCGACGTGGTACGAAAGAAGGGACGGGCTAGTCCCGGAGGGCCTGTAAGGCAGTGAGGACTAGACTCAGGACGTTGATTCTCACACCGCGAGAAGATAGTTTCCACACATAGAGAATCACCGTTGAACTGATTGTTTGACCTGGGTGTCAAGGCTTCGATTCGAAAGGAAGGGACCATGAACAAGGACGACATGATCCTCATCAGCGTGGACGACCACATCGTCGAACCGCCTGACATGTTCAAGAACCACCTGCCCGAGAAGTACAGGGCCGACGCGCCGAGGCTCGTGCACAACCCGGACGGCTCCGACACCTGGCAGTTCCGCGACGTGGTGATTCCCAACGTCGCGTTGAACGCGGTGGCCGGCCGGCCGAAGGAGGAGTACGGCCTCGAACCGCAGGGCCTCGACGAGATCCGGCCCGGATGCTGGCAGGTCGACGAGCGGGTCAAGGACATGAACGCCGGCGGCATCCTCGGATCCATCTGTTTCCCGTCGTTCCCCGGCTTCGCGGGGCGGCTGTTTGCCACCGAGGACCCCGCGTTCTCGCTGGCGCTGCTGCAGGCCTACAACGACTGGCACGTCGAAGAGTGGTGCGCGGCCTACCCAGCACGCTTCATTCCGATGTGCCTGCCGGTGATATGGGACGCCGAAGCCTGCGCTAAGGAGGTACGGCGCAACGCCGAACGCGGCGTCCACGCCTTGACGTTCACCGAGAACCCAGCGGCGATGGGCTACCCCAGCTTTCACGACGATTACTGGACGCCGCTGTGGGAAGCCCTGGTAGACACCGAAACCGTGATGAACGTGCACATCGGTTCGTCCGGGCGGCTGGCCATCACCGCGCCCGACGCGCCGATGGACGTGATGATCACGCTGCAGCCCATGAACATCGTGCAGGCGGCGGCAGACCTGTTGTGGTCCAAGCCGATCAAGAAATACAAGGACCTCAAGATCGGCTTGTCCGAAGGCGGCACCGGGTGGATCCCGTACTTCCTCGAGCGCGCCGACCGCACGTACGAGATGCACGCGACGTGGACGGGCCAGGACTTCGGCAAGCAGAAGCCCTCAGAGGTGTTCCGCGACCACTTCCTGACCTGTTTCATCTCGGATCACGTTGGGGTGCAGCTGCGTAACGAGGTCGGAATCGACAACATCGCCTGGGAGGCCGACTACCCGCACAGCGACTCGATGTGGCCGAACGCGCCAGAGCAGTTGTTCGAGGTGCTCACCGAGCACAACGTGACCGACGACGAGATCAACAAGATGACGTATGAGAACGCGATGCGGTGGTACCACTTTGATCCGTTCTCGCACGTCCCGAAGGAACAGGCAACCGTCGGCGCGCTGCGCAAGGCATCCGAAGGCCACGACGTGTCAATTCGCGCGCTGTCCAAGCACGAGCACGGTGGCGCCAGCTTCGCGGACTTCGCCGCGAATGCCAAGGAGCTCACCGGCAACAAGGACTGAATCCGTTCCTGCACAGCTCGGCCCACGCCGGGTGTATGACCTGAGGTAAAGGAGATTCAGCAGTGCCCGGCGCCGGTATGACGTTCGAGCTGACCGATGACCAGGAGCTGATCCGCAAGTCGGTCGCCGAGCTCGCGGCGAAATTCGACGATCACTACTGGATGGAAAAGGACCTCGCCCACGAGTTCCCCACGGAGTTCTACGACGCCATAGCCAAGGGCGGCTGGCTCGGGATGACGATTCCCGAGGAGTACGGCGGTCACGGGCTGGGCATCACCGAGGCCACGCTGTTGCTCGAGGAGATCTCGCGCTCCGGAGCGGCGATGAATGGTGCAAGCGCCATCCACCTGTCGATCTTCGGCATGCAGCCCGTGGTCAAGCACGGCAGCGACGAGCTCAAGGCGCGCACGCTGCCGCGCATCGTCGACGGCGACCTGCACGTGTGCTTCGGCGTCACCGAACCCGGTGCGGGACTTGATACCTCGCGAATCACTACGTCCGCGAAGCGGGACGGCGACCATTACCGCGTCAACGGCCGCAAAGTGTGGATCTCCAAGGCGCTGGAGTCCGAGAAGATCCTCCTGCTCACTCGTACAACGCCGTTCGACGAGGTCACCAAGAAGACCGACGGCATGACGCTCTTTCTGACCGACCTCGACCGTGACCACGTCGACATCCGTCCGATCAAGAAAATGGGCCGCAACGCCGTGAGCTCCAACGAGGTGTTCATCGACGACCTGTTGGTGCCGGTCGAGGATCGGGTCGGCGAGGAGGGCAAGGGATTCAAGTACATTCTCGACGGGCTGAACCCCGAGCGGATGCTCATCGCCGCCGAGGCGCTGGGCATCGGCCGGGTCGCGCTGGAGAAGGCGGTCAAGTACGGCAACGAGCGTGTCGTCTTCAACAGGCCGATCGGAATGAACCAGGGCCTGCAGTTCCCGCTCGCCGACTCGCTGGCACGGCTGGACGCGGCCGAGCTGGTATTGCGCAAGGCCACCTGGCTGTATGACAACGGCAAACCCTGTGGGCGTGAAGCGAATACAGCAAAGTACCTGTGTGCCGACGCCGGATTCGGTGCGGCCGACCGCGCCTTGCAGCTTCACGGCGGGATGGGCTACTCAGAGGAGTACCACGTGTCGCGCTACTTCCGTGAGTCGCGGCTGATGAAGATCGCGCCGGTCAGCCAGGAAATGATCCTGAACTTCCTGGGCGAGCACGTTCTCGGGTTGCCGAGGAGTTACTAATGGGTGAGTTATTCGACCTGACGGGGCGCGCCGCGATGGTGACCGGGGCCGGAGCCGGCGGTGGCATCGGTGCCGCAGTGGCGAACGCACTGGCGACCGCAGGCGCGGCCGTACTGGTTACTGACGTCGACGGTGACGCGGCATCGGCGGTCGCAGAACAGATTCGCGCGGACGGCGGCAAAGCGGACAGCTGCGCGCTGGACGTCAGCGACCGCGCCGCGGCCGACGCCGCTGCGGCGCAGGCGGCCGGGCTGGGCGGTGGCAGCCTGCACATCCTGGTCAACAACGCCGGGGTGACGGCACCCGCGATGTTCGCCAAGCTCACCGACGAGACCTTCCGGCTGACGTTCGACATCCACGTCATGGGCACGTTCCACTGCTCGCAGGCCGCGCTGCCCCACATCCCCACCGACGGCACCGGTCGGATCATCAATGTGACGTCGTCCGCCGGAATCACCGGCACGCTGGGTCAGGTCAACTACTCGGCAGCCAAGGCCGGCATCATCGGCTTCACGAAATCCCTTGCGCGCGAGCTTGCTGCGAAGAACATTCTGGTCAACGCGCTTGCTCCGCTGGCCGCGACGCCGATGACCGAGACGATTCGCACCAACGAGAAGTTCGCCGCGAACATGATGCAACGAATCCCGTTGAAGCGCTGGGCGGAACCGTCGGAAGTCGCCGGGGCGTTCGTGTTCCTGGCCTCCGACGCGGCGTCCTACATCACGGGACAGGTCTTGCCGGTCGACGGCGGAATGGTCATGTGACAGGCGGCTCGTCCGCCCCGCTGGCGGGTGTCACTGTCGTCGCGATGGAGCAGGCGGTGGCCGCCCCGATGTGTACGCGTGTGCTCGCCGACTTCGGTGCCCGCATCATCAAGGTGGAGAACCCCGCTGGCGGTGACTTCGCACGCGGCTACGACGACGTCGTGAACGGCCCCGGCGGTCTCGCCGCGCACTTCGTATGGTGCAACCGCGGCAAGGAGTCCGTCACGCTGAACACCAAGTCGCCCGCCGGCATCGACCTATTGCATCGGTTGCTCGACAAGGCGGACGCGTTCGTGTCCAACCTCGCGCCGGGAGCCACGGCACGCCTGGGACTTGCGGCCGCCGACCTCGCGGAGCGGCACCCCAACGTCATCCCGGTTGAGATTGACGGCTACGGGCCCGGCGGCCCGATATCCCACAAGCGCGCATACGACCTTCTGGTGCAAGCGGAATCGGGTTCCTGCGCGGTCACCGGCTACCCGGGAATGCCGGCCAAACCCGGCCCTGCGATGGCAGACTTCACCACCGGGCTGTATGGCGCGATCTCGATCCTGGCGCTGCTGTTCGCGCGCCGTGGGCGCGGCGACGTAGCGGCGCCGGCCGTCGAGCTGAGCCTGTTCGACGTGATGACCGACGTCATGGGCTATCAGTTGACCTACACCCAGCACTCGGGCATCGACCAACAGCCTTTGGGTGTCAGCTCACCGGCCGTCGCGCCCTACGGTGCATTCCCGACCCGCGACGGGCAGACCGTCGTGCTCGGCACCACCAACGACCGCGAGTGGCAGCGGGTGGCCAAGGAGATCATCGACCGCCCCGACCTGGCCGACGATCCACGGTTCAGCACGAATCCCGGCCGCTGCGCTCACCGTGCCGTGTTGGACGAGGCGATCGGATCCTGGTGCGCGCAGCGCGATCTCGCAGAGATCCAGAAGATCGCCGACGACGCCGGCATCGGCAATTCGCGCTACAACGTGCCGAGCGAGGTGGTGGTGCACCCGCATCTCACCGCGCGCGACCGATGGCGCACGGTCAGTACCCCCAAGGGCGACATCCAGGCATTGCGGCCGCCGCCGGTGATCGGCGGATTCGAGCAGCCGATGGGGGCAGTGCCCGGGCTCGGTGAGCATACTGATGCGGTGCTGAGCGAATTGGGGCTCAGCGCAACAGAACTCGCCCAACTGCGCATCGACGGCGTGATAGGGCCGGTGTACTCATGAGCGACGTTTTATTGTCCAGCGATCGCGACGGCGTGCGGACGCTCACCCTCAACCGTCCCGAGCGCAAGAATGCGCTCAATGCGCAGCTGTGGGGCGAGCTCGCCGACGCATTGCGCGCCACAGCGCGCGATGGTGACGTGCGTGCGTTGGTGATCACCGGCGCGGGCGGTGCTTTCTGCTCGGGTGCGGATATCTCTGTGCCCGAAGACATGCATCCCCAGCACAAGCTGCGCAGACTCAGCGAGGTGGCACTGGCGTTGCACGAGCTGGCGGTGCCGACGATCGCGAAGGTGACCGGGGTGGCCGTGGGCGCGGGCTGGAACCTGGCGCTCGGCTGTGATTTCGTCGTCGCCACACCGGATTCGCGGTTCTGCCAGATCTTCTCCAAGCGCGGGCTGTCGGTCGATCTCGGTGGATCTTGGCTGCTGCCCAAACTCGTAGGGCTGCAGCAGGCCAAGCGGCTGGTGCTGCTCGCCGACATGGTCGACGCCGCGGAGGCCCACTCGCTGGGCCTGGTCACGTGGGTCAAGTCGGGTGACGAAATCGACGACTTCGTCGATGGACTCGGGCGGCGACTTGCGGCAGGCCCACCGTTCGCGCTCGCACAGAGCAAGGGGTTGTTGAACGACGGCGCCAACGCGACCCTGCGCGAGGCGCTCGCCAACGAAGCTCGCGCGCAGCCGGGCAATTTCGCCACCGCGGATTCGGCCGAGGAGTTTGAGGCGTTCGCGGAGAAGAGGGAGCCGACCTTCGCGGGTCGGTGGGCAGCGGGAGACAAGGCGGCGGCAGATAAGGCACTGGGGATCAAGGAGCAGACGGATGCGTGAAACAGTCATCGCCGGAGCGGTCCGCACCCCTGTCGGTAAGCGCAACGGCGGCCTGTCGGCGATGCACGCCGCCGACCTGTCCGCCGTCGTCCTCAACGAGCTTGCAGAGCGCGCCGGGATCGACCCCGGCGTCGTCGACGACGTGGTGTGGGGATGCGTGTCGCAGGTGGGGGACCAGTCGAGCAACATCGGACGATTCTCGGTCCTCGCTGCCGGCTGGCCGGAGAGCATTCCCGGCACCACGGTCAACCGCGCGTGCGGATCGAGCCAGCAGGCGCTGGATTTCGCGGTGCACGCGGTGATGTCGGGGCAGCAGGACGTCGTGGTCGCCGGCGGTGTCGAGGTGATGAGTCGGGTGCCGCTGGGTTCAGCACGCGCCACCGGCATGCCGTACGGTCCGAAAGTCCTTGAGCGCTATCATGATTTCTCGTTCAACCAAGGGCTGTCCGCTGAGATGATCGCACAGAAGTGGGGACTTTCGCGCACCCGCCTCGACGAATACTCGGCGATGTCTCACGAACGTGCGGCCGCAGCACAGGACTCCGGGGCGTTCGAGGACCAGATCGTGCCGGTGTTCCCCGAGGTGGCGACAGTGGTGAGTGCCGACGAGGGCATCCGGCGGGGGACTACCGTCGATAAACTCGCAGGCCTGAAGCCGGCTTTCGCCGACGATGGAGTCATCCACGCGGGCAACTCTTCTCAGATCTCCGACGGCGCGGCGGCGCTCTTGGTGATGTCCCTCGAGAAGGCCTACGAACTTGATCTGACGCCGCTGGTGCGCTACCGGGCAGGCGCGGTCACCGGTGCCGATCCCGTGCTGATGCTGACCGGGCCGATACCGGCCACCGAAAAGGTGTTGCACAAGGCAGGAGTGCCGCTTTCGGAAGTCGGCGTCTTCGAGGTTAACGAGGCGTTCGCGCCGGTGCCGCTGGCCTGGCTGGCCGAGACCGGAGCCGACATCGACAGGCTGAACCCGCTCGGCGGGGCGATCGCGCTCGGCCACCCGCTCGGCGCATCCGGGGCGGTGCTGATGACACGAATGATTCATCACATGCGGGACAACGGGATTCGCTACGGTCTGCAAACCATGTGCGAGGGTGGCGGCACAGCCAACGCCACGCTCGTCGAGCTGGTCGCATAGGAGAGTCGATGCGTCGAGATGTCTTCACTGAAGACCACGAGGCTTTCCGCCAACTGGCGCGCGACTTCATCGAGAAAGAGGTGGTGCCGCAGTATCCCGAATGGGAGAAGAGCGGCCGGTTACCACGCGACATGTTCAAGCGGATGGGTGCTCTGGGCATACTCGGCATGGCGATCGCCGAGGAGTACGGCGGTGCGGGCATTCCCGACTATCGCTACAACGTTGTGCTGCAGGAGGAAGCGGCCCGCGCGTTGGTCACGTTGTCGACGGTGCGAACGCAACTCGAGGTGATCCTGCCGTACTTCCTGCACTACGCGGACGCGGAGCAGCGTCAGCGCTGGTTCCCTGGGCTGACGGCCGGCACGCTGCTGACCGCGGTCGCGATGACGGAACCGGGCACCGGCTCCGATCTGGCCGGGGTGCGGACGACAGCGGTCCGCGACGGCGACGAGTACGTCGTCAACGGGGCGAAGACCTTCATCACCGGAGGCATGCAGGCCGACCTGGTGATCGTCGTCGCGAGAACGTCCACGGATCCGGACAATCGGCGCCGCGGTTTGACGCTTCTGGTTGTCGAGGACGGGATGCCGGGATTCGCGCGGGGGCGCGAGCTGGAGAAGATGGGCTGCAAGGTGCAGGACACCGCGGAGTTGTCGTTCACCGACGTTCGTGTGCCGGTGTCGAATCAGCTGGGGGAGGAGGGCGAAGCCTTCGCTTACCTCGGCCATAACCTACCGCAGGAGCGCCTGACCGTTGCGGTCGGATCCGTCGCGCAGGCACGGTCCGCGTTGGTCGCGACAATCGAATATGTCAAGTCCCGCAAGGCATTCGGCACACCTGTGGCCTCCTTCCAGAACACCAAGTTCGAACTCGCCGCGGTATCCGCGGAGATCGAGGCCGCGCAGGCGATGCTGGACCGCGCGGTGATCGACCACGTCGACGGCGAACTTTCCGGCGCGGACGCGGCGCGCGTCAAGCTGTTCTGCACCGAGATGCAGGCCAGGGTCGTCGACCGCTGCCTGCAGTTGTTCGGTGGCTACGGCTACATGATGGAGTACCCGATCGCGCGGTTGTACACCGACGCCAGGGTGGCGCGGATATATGCAGGGACCAGCGAAGTGATGAAAGTGATCATCGCCAAGTCACTTGGCTTGTGACGAAACGAGGTTGAGTGTGTCGACTACAGGCGTGCCAAGTACGGGTCTGCCAAGTACGACGGTGTCCGATGTTCCCGTCGAGTTCGATCCATATTCGGATGACTTCTTCAACTCGCCGTTCGAGACCTACCGTCGCATGCGCGACGAGGCACCCGTCTACTACAGCAGCAAGCACGACTTCTACGCGCTGACGCGTTACGAGGACGTCGCGCCGGCATACAAAGACTTCGCGACGTATTCGTCGGCCAAGGGCATCACCATCGACATGATGAGGTCCGCAAAACCCGACATGGCGGCCGGCAAGCTCATCATCATGATGGATCCGCCGGACCACGAGCGGTTCCGAAAGCTGGTGAACAGGGTGTTCACCCCGCGAGCGGTCGCGTCGCTGGAAGCGATGGTGCGCGAAACGGTCGACGAGGCCGTGGCCCGGCTCGATCGCTCGTCGTTCGACGCAGTCGCGGACTTCTCCGCGTTGTTCCCGGTCGAGATCATCACGAAGATGCTCGGTGTTCCTGCCGAGGACCGGCAGCAACTCCGCCTCTGGTTGGACAAGAGCCTCGAACGCGAAGCCGGGTCCATGGGTCCCTCGAAAGAGGGCTTGGACGCCGGGATTCAGGCAGGCGCCTACTACTACAACCTGATCCAGCAGCGTCGGGCCGAGCCGCAGGACGACATGATCAGCCGGTTGACCCAGACGGAGATCGTCGAGGACGGTGAGATTCGCAAGCTCGACGACATCGAGATCGCCGGGTTCGCGTCTCTGCTCGGCGGCGCCGGCGCCGAGACGGTCACCAAGCTCGTCGGCAATGCGGCGGCGGTGTTCGGCGAGAACCCCGACCAATGGCAGAAGCTGCAGGAGGACCGCGGCAAGATTCCCGCAGCCTTCGAGGAACTGCTGCGTTACGAGGGCCCGTCGCAGTACAACGTGCGCTGCGCGATGCGCGACGTCCAGTTGCACGGCACGACGATTCCGGCAGGCAGCACCGTCGTGCTGATCAACGGGTCGGCACTTCGTGACGACCGGATGTTTCCCGACGCCGACCGGTTCGACATCGATCGCGAGCGCAAGATCGGCTACAACATCGGGTTCGGTTACGGGATTCACAGCTGTCTGGGGGCCGCACTCGCGCGGATGGAGGGCCGGATCGCCATCGAGGCGCTTCTGGATCTGATCCCCCGCTACGAAGTCGACCGCGCGGGTCTGCGCCGGGTGCAGATGACCAACGTCTTCGGCTGGTGCAACGTCCCGGTCCGCGCGGTCTGAGAATTCTCCGTTGAGACCCTTGTCACATCTCGCAAACCAACCTACTGTGTGTTCACTAGGTTGGTTTGCCAAAGGAGTCAGGTGTCCATCGCTGCGCGCCCGTACGAGACGCTTCTCGCCAAGGGCGAAGACCGTAAGCAGCGGATTCTGTCCGTCGCCGAGCGGCTGCTGGCGCGAAACGGCTGGCGTAGCACGTCGCTGGCCCAGATAGCGAGAGAGGCCGGTGTGACCCCGGCCGGCCTGCTGCACCATTTCGAATCCAAGGAACAGCTGCTCAACGCGGTGCTCGACGCCCGTGACGCCGACGACGACGCCCACGCTGACAGGGCGACCGGGGACCTCATCACCGAGATCCGTCGGGTGGCCGAGCGGTTCGACCGCGCGCCCGAGTTGATCGGCACGTTCACCGTGCTGCTGGTCGAGAACATCGCTGCGGACGCACCGCTGCACGACCGCCTGCTCAACCGCTACCGAAGTGCGGTCGACATCATCGCCCAGATCATCCGGCGTGGGCAGAGCGCCGGTCGCTACCGCGCCGGGATCGACCCGGCCGTCAAGGCCGCCGAAATCATCGGCTTCGTCACAGGAATGGAGACCACATGGTTGCTCGATCCCTCGATACCCCTGACGGACGTGTTCAGGGGATACACGGAGTCACTGGCTTCAGAACTCCAGCCGACGAGGACGACATGAGATACCGCTTCGACGTCGTCTGCGCGAACGTGGCCGACGTGGTGTCCTTCGCGGGCGGTTGGGTGTTCGACCGAGTGATGGCCGGCTGGGACGTCACCGTGCTGGTCGACGGCCAACGGGACCTTCGGCCGATTCACATCCTCGGCGCCGACATTCTGGATCTCGAGACCGCACTCGCGACGTGGCAGGAGCGTCCCCGTCCGCATGCTCTCGCGGTGTCGATGGAGCTGATCGAAGCGGACCCGCGAATCAGGCAGCGCGTCCAGGACGCGCTCGACCACGGCACCACCGAGGTGACGATGTGGGGGGACCGGTGGCCGGCCGACCTCGATCGTGGCGTTGACAGTGTCGAACACCGGCTCAGCGCTGCCGCGCGCGCATTCAAGGCCCAGGCCCTTGCCGCACTGGACCTTCCGGCGTTGGCCGTTGGTGCTGCCGAGTCATTCAGCAGCGGCGTGACGAACTGTCTGTCGGTGGCGACCGACTTGGTGCCCGCCGGCTAGAGGGTCCAGTCCGCCCGAGCCGGGCGGACTAAATCTCGATCACGACCTTGCCGACGGCCCGGCCATCGGCGACCAGCCGCAGCGCTTTCGCGGTCTCCTCGAGCGAAAACGTTGCGCCGATGTATGGCCTGACACCGCCGCTCGCGACGAGTTCGCGCAACTCGTGTTCGTTGCGTTCGAACTCCGCGGCAGGGATGTCCTGGAACTGAAAACCCAAAATCTGCAACCCTTTGACGAGCACGAGGTTCAGCGGGATGCGGGGAATCGAGCCGGACGCGTAGCCGACGGTGACGAACCGTCCACCGCGGTGCAGCGCGCGTAGAGCCGGCTCGGACAGCTCGCCCCCGACAGGGTCGATCACCGCGTCGGCGCCGTCGGGGAGCCTGTCGCGAAGATGTTCCCGGAAGTCGCCGCTGCGGTGGTTGATGCGATGACGCGCCCCGAACGCGACCGCGGCATCCAGCTTTTGGTCGGTCGACGCGACCGCCGTGACCGACGCGCCGAGCTTGCTGCCGAGCTGAACGGCGGCCAGACCGACGCCGCCGCCTGCGCCGAGCACGATGACGTCGTCCCCGGGCTGCACCCGCGCGACTGATCGCAACGCGTGGTAGGCGGTGCGATGCGCGACGCCGAACGCCGCGGCGGAGCGCGTGTCGACGACGTCGGGTATCCGGCTCAGGCTCGCGGCGGGCACCACTACCTCTTCGGCGAACGCGCCGAACATGACGGTTGCAGAGACGCGCTCACCGACCGCGAAATCGCTTGTAGAATCATTGATTTCGTCGATGAAACCGGCACACTCACTACCCGGGACGAACGGCGCCGGCACGCTGATCTGGTAGCGGTCGGCGATCATGAGGATATCGGGGTAGTTCACCGCGGCGGCCGCGACGCGGACCCTGACCTCGCCCGGCGCGGGCGACGGGGACGGCCGGTCCAGGAGTCTCACGACCTCGGGTGGGCCGTGCTCCGTGCACACGATTGCGCGCACGTCAGCGCGCAACTCCGTAGTCGGTGCTTTCCGCCAGGTCGGCGGCAGAGGCCATGAGGTCGGTGATGATCGGCCCGTACGCCTGTAACTTCGGGTCGTCACCTGCGCGCTGAAAGCCCTGTTCCAGCACGATCGCCAGCTTCCACTTCGCCAGCACCAGGTAGTAGTCCAGGTCGTCGACCTGGCGCCCTGACACCTTCGCGTAGTGCTCGACGATCTGCGAACGTGACGGCATTCCCTGCATGTCAACGTATCCGGACTCAGCGGCCTCGGGTGAGCTCGTGTCCTCGGGCCAGCCTTGCACCATCCAGGCCAGGTCGAGCTTCGGATCGCCGACCGTGCCCATCTCCCAGTCGACGATCGCAGCCAGCCGTGCGGGTGCACCGTTGAAGTACATGACGTTCGCGAACTGGTAGTCACCGTGCATGAGGCCGGGAATGAAATCCAACGGGCGATGCGCGCCAAGCCATTTGGTCGCGTTGTCCATGCCGGGCAGTTCGCGCCGCTTGATCCGGTCGAAGAAGCCCGTCCAGCGGTCCACTTGGCGTTCGTGGAATCCGTCCGGGCGGCCGAGGTCGGCCAGCCCCCGTGCCTTCCAGTCGACCTTGGACAACAGCGCGATGCCCTCGGCCAGCTGATACGAAAGACCTTGTCGCGCCGCGTGATCGCTGTCGAATGGTGCGGGCCAGCGCTTGGAGTCCATGGGCGACCAGCCGTCGACGAATCCCATGAGATAGAACGGGCGGCCCAGGATGCCGGCGTCCCGACATACGGCGATCGCCTTGGTGTGGGGCACTTCGGTGCCGTCGAGGGCCTCGACGATCCGCCACTCGCGAAGGATCCCCTTGTCGCGGTCCGGCGGGGCGCCCGGCGGTGGCATCCGGATGACACAGTCGTGGTCGCCTCGGCGGATGTGGAAGATCACGTTCTGTGACCCACCCGAAAGATAGCGGGTGTGTATGGGTTCGCCTGCACCGGGCAGTCCGACTGTGTCCATCCAATCCGCAAGGTGCTCTGCGTCGATCGTGGGTTCGGTCACAGATTGCCCACCTCGTGCTCCAGGTACTCGGCGAACTTCTCCTTGGCGGCTTCGCGTTTGCGCGGAATCCACTCGCTGGGCCAGATGTCCTCGCTGGCCTTGTATTCGCGCAGCACCTGCTTGGCGACGGTGGTCTTGTGCACCTCTGTGGGGCCGTCAGCGAGTCCGAGTGCCGCCGCACCGTGCACCATGGCCATGAACGGCATCTCGTTGGAGACACCGAGTGCGCCGTGGACCTGCATTGCGCGCCAAGCGATATCGTGCAGCACCGTGGGAAGCACAACCTTTACCGCCGAGATGTCCTTGCGGACCTTCTTGTAGTCGTTGTACTTGTCGATCTCCCATGCGGTGTACAGCACGAACAGCCGGAACTGAGCAAGTTGGGCGTAGGAGTCGGCGATATAGCCCTGCACGAACTGCTTGTCAGACAACCGGCTACCGGCAGTTTCCCGGCTGAGCGCCCGTTCACACATCATGTCGAGGGCTTTGGACGACATGCCGATCGTGCGCATCGCGTGGTGGATTCGGCCGCCACCGAGGCGTGTCTGGGCGATGACGAACGCCTGACCCTCGCCCCCGAGAAGTGCCGCATCGGGTACTCGCACATTGTTGTAGTGGATCAGGGCATGCGAACCCTCTTCGGATTCGCCGGACAGGCCGATGTTCCGGACGATCTCCACACCCTGGGTATCGGTGGGCACCAGGAACATCGACATGCCCTGGTACGGACTGACATCCGGGTTGGTGACCACCATGACAATGAGGAAGGACGCCGTCTTGGCGTTGGAGGAGAAGAACTTCCAGCCGTTGATCACCCAGTCGTCTCCGTCGCGCACGGCCTGCGTCTGGAACTGTGTCGGATCGGCCCCGCCCTGAGGTTCGGTCATCGAGTAGCTGGAGAAGATCTCGCCATCGAGAAGCGGGTGCAGATACCGCTCCTTCTGCTCTTCAGTGCCGTAGTGCGCGATGATCTCGGCGTTTCCGGTATCGGGCGCCTGGCAGCCGAACACGATGGGCGCCCACTGGGACCTGCCGAGGATCTCATTGAGGAGCGCGAGCTTGAGCTGACCGAAGCCCTGCCCGCCGAGCTCGGGATTGAGGTGGGTGGCCCACAAGCCCTTTCGCCGGACCTCGTCCTTGAGCGGGTCGACCGCCTTGCGTCTGGCCCCGTCCAGCGGCACGAACTGCTGGTGTGGCCACGCCAGGTCCAGCGGCTCAACCTCGTCACGGACGAACTGGTCGGCCCAGTCGAGCAGCTTCTGGTACTCGGGATCGGTTTCGAAGTCCCACGCCATTGTGTCCTCCTATTGCGCTATGTCGGGATTGATGTGCCGTAGCCGGCGATCACCGCCGCGATGTCTCGACCGACGACTTCCCGGAACGAGCGGTCCCCGAAAGTGCCTGCCGCCCAATGGCGGGCGCCCTCGCTGACGAGCATCCCGCAGAGGTAGGCAAGGTGATGCACGTCGACAGAGTCAGCGAGCTTTCCGTCGCGCTGGGCTTTCTCGAACAGTTCCGTGAACATTCCCAGCTCTGGATCAGGAGGCTCGTCTCCCGCGAGTATGCGGTGCTCGTGTCGGTAACCCTCGAGGATCGTCTCGATGATCAGCTCCCTGGGATTGCGCGTCATTGACCGCTCGAGTGTGCGCAGAGCGGCGTCGACGACCGCGGTGATCTCGTAGGGCTTGTCCAGCAACGCACGCGCGGTGCGTTGCGCCGACTGGGTCGACAGCACCCCGACTTCGAACAGAACGTCCTCTTTGCGCGGGAAGTAGAAGTAGAACAACGCCTTCGACACCCCGGCGGCCCGGCAGATGTCGGCGACGGTGGTGGTCGCGTAGCCGTTCGCCCGCCACAGCGCCATCGCCGACTGGACCAGCGCGCGTTTGGTCTCGACCGAGCGTTGCCGTTGAAAGGAGGCTCGGCGCTGACCCCGGTCAGCAGTGGCAGTCTCGCCGGCGCGTGGCACGGCTTGACTTTACAACGCTAGCGGCTAGTTGACCAGTGTCCAACTAACTGGCGTCTGCTACGCGGGTTGGGGTTCCGCTGTGCGCGATGGGGCACCGTCGGCGGCCGGTCGCGCGGCGGCCACCGCGGCTCGCCTGGTCAGATAGTCGACCTGGTAATACGCGGCGTACAGCACGAAGAAGGGCAGAATCATGTACGGGACGTTCTCGGCGACGAACTTCCACCACAGCCCGTAGCCTCCCTGGGCGATGTCAGCGAATCCAGAGCGGATCTCGGAGACGTAGTACACCATCGTTCCGGCCGTCAGCACGGTGATGCCGAAGAAGGTCAGCCAAAGGCACTTGATTCGCGATTCGTCGGGTAAATCCCTGCGCAGCAGGCGAAGCCAGACCACGGCCAGCATGAGGCCGACCAGCACAGCACCGAATTCCAAGCCGAAGATCCAGTTGTTGCTGTTGCTGTAGCGGGTGTCGGCCAGACCGTACTGCCACCACAACCATTTCCACCCCGGCTCTGTCGTAGGCGTCCAGAGATTGAACGGATGACCGATCAGAAACGGCAACTCGTACGTCAGCTGGCTGCCGACTGTCAGCGGCACGTAAATCAACGTCAGTTCGGCCGCCAGCTGGAGCCGCGACCGCTGTTCGCCGCGGGCTTTCCACAACAAGATGCACGGCAAGACGATCACCGGCACACCGAAGATGACATTCGCGACGACGTCCACCGTCCGTGAAGGGGGCAGCAGACCGGTGGCCTGGGCGATCGTCATGCACACGAACACCGCTCCGACGGCGGACAAAAGACCGATGTATGCGCGCAGGCGATGCGGAGCGAACGGACGGGCTAGCTCTGGTGATTCCATGGCGCGCACCCCTGTTCGATGCAAGTATCAACTACTTGACATTATGTCTTACGCGGGTCATCGTCAAGCGTCGGTGGATGAGGTCACGATGCTGTGGAAATCTGATACTCAATCATGAGAGGATGATTCTCATCTTGGGAGATTCGTCGAAACGGAGCAGCACACGGTGACCGATCCATCTTCAATCGACTTCTTCGGTGACCGGGACACACTCATTGCGGACCCGTATCCGTACTTCGCGGCGATGCGGAGCAAGTGCCCGGTCGCGCATGAAGACCATAAAGGCGTGACGATGGTGACCGGGTGGCAGGAAGCCGTCGACATCTACAACGACGCCGAGTCGTTCTCGTCGTGCATCTCGGTCACCGGCCCGTTCCCGGGCTTTCCCGTTCCGCTCGAGGGTGACGACGTCAGCGAGCTCATCGTCGAGCACCGCGATGAGATCCCGTTCAGCGATCAGCTGCCCACTCTCGACCCGCCGACGCACACCAATCACCGCGCTCTGCTGATGCGGCTGATCACGCCCAAGCGCCTCAAGGAGAACGAGGACGCGATGTGGCAGATCGCCGATGAGATGCTCGACGACTTCCTCGCGTCCGGCGAGGGCGAGTTCATCAACGGGTTCGCGGGGCCGTTCACGCTGCGGGTGATCGCCGACCTGCTCGGCGTTCCCGACGAGGACCGCGGGGAGCTGCTCGAGCGGCTGGCACGCGGCACACACGGCAGCGCACTCGGTAGCTCGGACAAGACGATGAACAAGACGCCGCTGGAATACCTGTACGAGGTATTCGCGTCGTACGTGGAAGACCGGCGTCGCGAGCCTCGCGACGACGTGCTGACCGGGCTGGCCACCGCAACCTTCCCAGACGGCTCCACGCCCGAGGTCGCAGACGTCGTGAGGGTGGCGACCAACGTGTTCTCGGCCGGTCAGGAAACCACCGTTCGTCTGCTCGGCACCGCGCTCAAGGTGATCGGCGAGCGCCCCGATGTCCAGCAGGCTCTGCGGGCGGACCGCAGCCTGCTGCCGAACTTCATCGAAGAAGCGCTGCGTATCGAAAGCCCGGTGAAAGGCGACTTCCGGTTGTCGCGCGTGCCAGTCACCGTGGGCGAGAACGAACTCGGCGCCGGTACCACCGTCATGGTGCTCAACGGCGCGGCGAACCGCGACCCGAGGCGCTTCGAGGATCCCGACACGTTCGACCCGGTTCGCAAAAACGCTCGCCAGCATCTCTCCTTCGGCCGGGGCATCCACAGCTGCCCTGGCGCACCCCTGGCCCGCGCAGAGACCCGGGTCGCCATCGAGCGGCTGCTCGACAAGACGTCCGACATCCGGATCTCAGAGAGCCACCACGGTCCGGCCGGCGATCGGCACTATCGCTACATTCCGACGTTCATTCTGCGTGGGTTGATCGACTTGCATTTGGAGTTCGATCCCGCCGATGCGCGATGAAGGTCCGCGTCGACGAGGACCGCTGTCGCGGCCACGGCATGTGTACGACGCTGTGTCCTGAGGTCTTCGTGATCAACGACGACGGGTACGCGGAGGTCGTGGTGCCCGAAGTTCCGCCAGGGTTCGAGGACTCGGCGCGCGAAGCGATCGAATGCTGCCCCGAACAAGCAATCAGCGAAGGAGATTAGAAGATGCCGAACGGGCCGAAAGGGTACGTGATCGTCACGGAGGCGATCCACGACCCCGAGGGAATGAAGACTTACGCGCGTGCGGCCATGCCGACCATCAGCGAGGGTGGCGGCAAGGTACTTGTCGCGGACACCAACGCCCAAGTCCTCGAAGGCGATTGGCACGGCAACCAGACCATTGTCCTCGAGTTCGAATCGGTGGAAGCTGCACGCGCCTGGTACGAATCCGAGGAGTATCAGAAGGCGGCGAAGCTTCGGCAGGCCGCGGCCGACTGCAACGCCGTCATCCTCTCCGGCTTCTGACGGTCGCCTCCTCCCGAACCTCAAGTGCTGCAACGACGCACGGCGACACCCCTGGGGAAGGAGCGCCGCCGCGCGTACGTCTACTTGAGCTGCCTCAGGGGCAGGTGACCTCCAACGAGAACTCGTGGCCCTTGGGCTCGCCCATCGGATTGCTCATATCGGGCATGGGCGTGCTGTGCCCCGAGATGGTGTACTTCTTGCCGTCCTTGGTAGCCGTGGCGTCGCCACCGGATCCCTTGTTGTACGACACGGGGGTGGTCTGCCCGCTGAGGTAGATCACGACCTGGTTCACCTCAGGTGGATCGGCCTTCGTGACGACCGCGGTGGTGACCTGCGGCGGATTGCCGATGGTCATCGAGAAGGTATCGGTACCAGGCACGTCGGCGCATGCAAGCATACCGTCGAGCTTCGTCTCCTTGCCGTCGACCTTGACCGTGGCAGTGCCCGAACCGGCCGAGGCTGACCCGCCTCCTGGAACGGACACGCTTGCTGATTGGTTGGAACTCGACTTGTTGTCGTTGCCTCCACAGCCCGTCAGAGCTGTAGCAACTATCGCCGCGCCACTGACGGCAAACACGAACCCACGCTTCACAACTGATCTCCTTCTGTTGGTGTGACCCGGCAAGATCAACAGGTCACGGGATTGAGGGAACAGCAGACGGCCGGCTTCGAGCACGAGAGTTCCAAGGCCGTCGGCCAACCGTCCGGGACATGGTCTGGGCGAGGCCTTGGCGAATTCTTGGAGCGGGCGGGTCCAATGCGCGCTGGCCCGGTTCCGGCGGCGCACCGCTGGTCGTCGAAGATAAGGCGATGAGCGCGCGCGAGTTCCGCGACGACGACGCTGGGTACCTGGCCTGGCTCGCCACCCAGCCCGATGGCTACGTGCTCAACAGTGCGCGCAGCCACGTCGCGAGCCACGCACGGGTGCACCGTGCCCGTTGCCGGACAATCAGCAGTGAGAAACCCGGCAGTGGCGCGTGGACCGGATCGTACGGAAAGTGTGTGCGGCGGATCTGGCCGAGCTCGAGCAGTGGGCCATCGGCCAAATGGGGGAGGCGATCTCGCCGTGCGGGACCTGTCGTCCGACTCGCGACGTCCTGCAACCCGCTTCGATCAGGCAGACCGAACGGGCGGTCGCGCACCCGGTGGCCGCCGTCGTTCGCTCCTATGTCCACGGACCGGTGACCGGCAGTGCGGCAGTCGAGGCCTGGGCGGATGACTACATCCGGTTGGGGCGCGGGCCCGAGTGGCGGGAGCAGTTGCGAGAAAATATCCGCAGTCGGTGCGGGCAACTCGAACCGTCAGCTGGGCAGGTGCTGCACGCAACGTTTTTCGGCGCCAAGCGTGCCGACGCTGACGTGGAGAACCTCGTGCTCTTCAACATGGGATCGTTTGCAATGGCCGGCCGCAACGGGATCCGCTTCGAGCTCGGCACCGCGGTGCCGCCGGCCCCCGATGGTGCCGGGTATCTGTTCTGCTACCGCTATGCGCTCGCGCCGCGGTCGGGCACGTTCGCCGACTGGCGGCAGAGCCGAATGCTGGCGTCGTTCGACTGGACCGACCTGGGCACGTTCGCTGGCGAGAAGAAGCTGGCGCGGGTGTGGCTGGCGCTCGCCCGCGGCAACGTCGAGGTCGTTGAGCCGGCGTGCGCGCCCGAGACTCGGTTCGCTGTCAAAGTCGAGGTCCGGCCGCCGCACGGGCGGCAGCCCGTGTGGGGCAATCTGGTGAAAGAGATCTTCGACGGGGTGATCTGCGCTCTTCAGGCCCACACCGACACGACTGTCCTGCCTGAAGTTGCGGCACGGCTCGCGACAGTAATTTCTGCAGATCGCGCAGAGATCGAGAAGCACCTGCTTGATCCACGCCGGGCCGTGCTGGGCGCCATGCCGAGGCTGGTCAAGCCGTACGGCGCTGGCGTCCAGTGGCAGCCGGCGGACAACTGGTGCGTCGCCGGCGAGTTGCTCCCCGCTGAGCCGGTGGGTCCAGGCTGGGCGATCAGGGGTGAGGTCGTCGAGCTGTCCCGCTGACCCGACGGACCCGACGAGCGGTCCCTCTGGACCTGCGGAATAATAGTTAGTACAGGTAACGTTTTGGGTACTGCGTGTCAATAGACGACGCGGAGCAAAGGAGCTGCAGGGTGGATCTCGGTATCTGGGGTGACCTCACGGTATTTGCCGGCGTCATGGAGCTTCTTTTCGCCGCATGCGTATTCGCCTACATCGGCCGGTTGGAGAATCGGCGACCCGCTCCACTAGGCGAGAAAGTGGGGGCGCATAAGGAAGTTCTCGCCAAACTGCGCAAGCGTGAGCCGATTTCGCAAGAGGAAGCGGATTACGCGACCGAACTGATTCGTGATGCCCGGTCACCGCTGGCGTATGCGATACCC